>JAYVUH010000570.1:0-8230 GCA_043788115.1 Burkholderiales bacterium | reverse complement strand
TGGCCGCGTTCCCACGCATCGCGCACGACTGTCGTTTGACAGACGTTGGTTACTTGTTCAATGACGTTCAGTTCACACAGACGGTCAACACGCTCGCGGGACAGACCGATGGCTTCAAGCGCTACGATGTGCCGGTCGCGCACGTCGTGCACATGATGAAGCCAGTTGTCCGCCAGACCGATACGGTCGTAGAACATTGCCGCCTGCACTCCCCCGCAGCCGTAGTGACCGACCACCATGATGTGCTCGACCTTCAGCACGTCAACGGCGAACTGAATCACCGACAGGCAATTCAAATCGGTGTGCACGACCACGTTGGCGAGATTGCGGTGAACGAAGACTTCACCCGGCATGAGACCGACGATTTCGTTTGCCGGCACGCGGCTGTCGGAGCAACCAATCCACAGAAATTTCGGACTTTGCTGCTTGGCAAGCTGCTCAAAAAAATCCGGTTGCTCCGCGGTTATTCGCTCGGCCCATTGCCGGTTACGCTGAAACAGCGCCTCTAGATTTTTGTCGCGCAGCGCCATAAATTCCTTATCGACTATTTTCCGGCCGCACGTGCCTGACACTCAAGCGGCACATACTTTTGCGGCATGTCAGTGGCATCAACACCGGCCAACACCATCCCGGCGGGCACCGGCGCACCAGCGCAGACCCATGTCATCGGGACGGCGGGTTGCCCTTCGACGTAGGCCGGGCGTAGCGTAAGTATTTTGTCCTTGATCGAACCATTAATGCTGTTGCCCCAGGTGACATTAACGGCTCCATCCTTGACCGTAACGGTGCCGACATACTTGCCGACCATTTTAGCGGGCTCCGGAATCCCCGCTTCGGTGTTGTCGGCCGGCATCTTGCCCAACAGGCTCCAGGCGCGAACTACCCCCTGCTTAGCGACATCGATCAGCGGGCCACTTTCCTTGATCTGGCCGCGGATGGTAGCGGCCGACAGGTCTGGCATTGCCAACACCGCGAGCACGCCGATCATGACCAGCACGATCACCATTTCGATCAGCGTAAAACCATTCCAGAGGCACCGCGTTAACTTCATTTAGAGCCTCGCTTTCAATCGATCCAGCGCCTGTTTTGCAGTTTCCATATCGGCGACCTCGCGCAGCAGCGCATCTTCGTGCATTTGTACTGCACGTTCCAGTTCACTGCACGCCATAGACAGACGCCGAAAATCATTGCTGGGCTTCGCTTGCTCGACACACCAGCAAAGATCGTCGATCTGGTTGCGCAGGTGAGTGATCGGCGTCATCGGGAAGGCGGCTTTATACGGCTAGTAGCGGGCGTTACCGGGGGTACGGGGAAACGGAATGACATCGCGTACGTTTGACAAGCCGGTTGCATACGAGATGGTGCGCTCGAAGCCCAAGCCAAAGCCGGCATGCGGCACGGTGCCGTAGCGGCGCAGATCGCGGTACCAGTTGTAATGCGCCGGATCTAGGCCTGTTTCGACCATGCGGCCATCGAGCACCTCAAGGCGCTCTTCGCGCTGCGAACCACCGATGATCTCGCCGATACCCGGCGCCAGCACATCCATCGCCGCCACGGTTTTGTTGTCGTCGTTCAAGCGCATATAGAACGCCTTGATCTCTTTTGGATAGTTCATCAGCACCAACGGGCCGTTGACGTGCTTTTCGGCCAGATAGCGCTCGTGCTCCGACTGTAGATCGATACCCCACTTCACCGGGTACTCAAATTTCTCCTTGCACGATTCTAAAATCCTGATGGCCTCGGTGTAATCCATTCGCACAAACGTCGTGTTGACGATGTTTTCGAGTTTGGCGACGATCCCCTTCTCGATACGCTCGTCAAAAAACGCCATATCATCTGCGCGCTCATCAAGTACGGCTTTGAAAATGTATTTAAGCAACGCCTCGGCCAGCGTGGCGTTATCCGAGAGGTCAGCGAACGCGATTTCCGGTTCAATCATCCAGAACTCAGCCAGATGACGCGACGTGTTGGAGTTCTCCGCGCGAAAGGTCGGCCCGAAGGTGTAGACGTTGGACAGCGCCATACAATACGTCTCGACGTTGAGTTGCCCGGAAACCGTCAGAAACGCCTCGCGACCGAAGAAGTCTTTCGAAAAATCTACCCTGCCATCTGCCGTCTTCGGCGGATTGAGCATGTCTAACGTGGAGACGCGGAATAATTCTCCCGCGCCCTCGGCATCACTCGCGGTAATGATTGGCGTGTGAATCCACAAAAATCCGCGTTCGTGGAAAAAACGGTGGATCGCCTGCGCGATCGTGTGGCGTACGCGGGTGGCCGCACTGATCGTGTTGGTACGCGGCCGCAGGTGCGCGACCTCGCGCAAGAACTCCATCGTATGTGCTTTGGGTTGGATCGGATACGTGTCCGGGTCTTCCACCCAGCCGACCACCTTGATGGCGGTCGCCTGTATTTCGAACGGCTGGCCACGCGCGGTTGATGGCACCACCATCCCGATGCACTCGACCGCACATCCAGCCGTGAGCTTTTGCACTTCTGATTCGTAGTTGGCAAGCGTGTTCGGTGCCACTACCTGCACGGGGTGAAAGCACGAGCCATCTGAAACATTGACAAACGAAATACCAGCCTTCGAATCGCGGCGGGTCTTCACCCAGCCTTTGATGGTGATCGGCGTGTCAGCGGGGGCTTGGCCGGAGAGAATGCTTAAGCAGGAGTGGTGTGACATTGCAGAGGCGCTTGAGATCGGAAAACATCATTTTACGACGCGAAGCCGATTATTCCCCAGCGCCACCGGCTTGATGTGCGTGGTGACACCAGTGCCACGGTTCATACACATAACCATCCTTGTTGCCACGCGGGTAGGTCATCACGAAGCCGAATCGCGCCGCGTTAGCGAGCAACCAGACGTACGCAGCCGTCCCCTCGAAGGCTTCATCTATTTCCGGTACGTCGTCACTGACAATATCTACCGCGCGTCCGGTGTGGTGTTCGCTATAGCCCGGTGGGGCGATGGAGGTGAGGATATCGTCGAGCGGACGGCCATCGTCGAGATTCTTCTGAATAATTTCGGTCTGTCGCGCCACACTGCGAAACGCCGAGCCCAGCAACACTGTCACGCCGTCGTCTGCGGCTGCGATTTTCATCGACCGCCAAGCCTCGGCGGCGTTTGGCTGCAACTGATATTCGCGCCCGTCGGCGCCGATGTCGGCCACGACCAGTTCGGTCGCTTCCTCGTGCGCCCTTAGTCTGCGGGCGGCGATAACCGACGGCGCAACTCCAAGTGCGGCTAGTGCTTCAGCGATATTGGCAGGCATACATGGCAACCTAATGGGTGCGGCGCGTGAATGATGCGCTCACACTATATCGAGAACGAGGCGTTGGGCACGGAGTGGCGCTGCCCAACCCCGTAGAATAGCGAGGTGACGCACCCCTATTCCTCTCTGACGCCGGATTTGATCCTCGACGCTGTTGAATCGACCGGATTTCGTTCGGATGGCCGCTTGCTGGCGCTCAATAGCTACGAGAACCGCGTCTACCAAGTCGGCATCGAAGACGGAAAACCGGTGATCGCAAAGTTTTATCGTCCTGAACGATGGACCCTCGAGCAAATTCTCGAGGAGCATACGTTTGCCACCGAGCTCGCCGATGCGGAAATCCCGGTGGTACCACCTCTGCCGTTGAACGGGCAGACGTTGCATGCCCACGCAGGATTTTCCTTTGCGCTATTTGAACGTCGCGGCGGTCGCGCGCCGGAGCTTGATTTTGCTGATGTACGCGAGGTGATCGGACGCTTTCTCGGACGTATCCACATGGCGGCGAAGGCCAGGCCGTTTCTGGAGCGCCCAACGCTCAATATGGCGTCGTTCGGCACGGTGCCGCGCAACTGGCTGCTACAGCAGACCATCATCCCGATCGACCTAGTCCCCGCTTGGAAGAGTGTCACCGATCAGGCGCTGGTCGAAATCGCCAAGTGTTATGACCGCGCTGGTGGTGTTGAGCTGATCCGTTTGCACGGCGACTGCCACCTGGGCAATATTCTCTACACCGACGAGGGTCCGCACTTCGTGGACTTCGACGATTGCCGCGTGGGGCCGGCGATTCAAGATTTATGGATGCTGCTGTCCGGCACGCGCGAAGAAATGACCATTCAGTTGCGTGACGTACTCGATGGCTATGAAGACTTCGCCGACTTTGATGTTCGCGAATTGCATCTGATTGAAGCATTGCGAACCTTGCGCATGATTCACTACTCGTACTGGCTGGCATCGCGCGCCGATGATCCGGCGTTTCAACTCGCTTTTCCGTGGTTCTTCGGCACGGACGCACAGCGATATTGGCAAAATCAGATTCTGGCCCTGCGTGAGCAAGTGGCCGCAATGCAGGAAGCACCGATCAGCCTGCGCTTGACCACATAGGTCGGTATCAGCAATTACTTGAAAGAGGCATCACATGAGTATGAAAAAAACCGATCTTGAGAAGAACAAGATGATCAAGTCGAATAACGCCGTCAAAATTGCCGGCATACCCGATCGTTTCGGTGCCGGCAGCGCCATTCCCGACCGCAAGGAACAGCGACGGCTCGATCAAGCCGCCGGCTTGATTCCCTTTGCCTGCAAGCTGCCGGGTGCGCTACTTGCCGACGTGCGTACTCGCGCGGAAGCCGACAAATCGGACATGAGCACGGTTGTCGCAATCTTGCTGACCAAAGGTCTGAAGGCAAAATAGGGGCGGCTATGATCACCGTCGGCCCTCGGTTTTCACTTGTCATTCCCGCGTACAACGAGGCTGCTCGTTTGCCGGCGCTACTCGTATCAATCGATGTCGCGCGTACGCAATATGCCGGTGGTCGCGACGCGATCGAAGTGATCGTCGGCAACAATATGTCGACGGATGCGACGGTAGCCATTGCCGTGGCGCACGGTTGTCGGGTAGCGCAGATTGAGAAGCGCGCCATCGCTGCGGCCCGCAACGGTGGCGCGGCGTTGGCCGAGGGCGAAATTATTTGCTTTATCGACGCCGATTCCAGCATTCATGCGAATACCTTCAACGCGATTGATGAAACGCTCGCGAGCGGTCGCGTTGTCGTCGGCGCCACTGGCGTGAATCCGGACCGCTGGTCGTTGGGCATTGCACTTACTTGGCTGATCGCCACCATCATGACCTTCCTCGCACGCATTGACACTGGCGTGGTGTTCTGTCGTCGCGAAGACTTCAACGCAATCGGTGGCTACGACGAGTCACTTGAATTTGCGGAGGATATCAAGCTACTGGTCGACCTGAAGACGCTCGGCAAACCGCGTCGCCAGTATTTCGCGCGCGCAACCAACGCCAGGGCCATCACGTCGACGCGTAAATTCGACACACACGGCGACTGGCACTATTTCACCAAAATGCCGCGCGTCGGTTTCTGGATGTTGATCGACAAGTCGCGTGTAAGAAATTTTACGCAGCAGTATTGGTATAAAGACCGCTAGCCTGGATATTTCATGGGTCGGCCCGTTTTCTGAGCGATTTTCGAATGAAGCACCACCGTTTACCTCAATTCCAATTTGACCCATGCGCTGTTGTTCGGCCTGCACGTTCGATAGCGGGTCGCTGGACATGCGCTTTTCCGCTCTCTTCAGTCGGAATGTCTCGACATTCCTTCTTCATTCGAGTGAAAAATCACACGCCCATCAACCCACTCTCAAACGTGCCCCCATGAAATATCCAGGCTAGCCCGCCTCGATCCGAGGAGATACGCTGCGGGATCACTTCACCAGTAACGCCATGCCCGCCTTTGCGGCGCTCTTGTCGAAGGTCACCATACCGTTGCAGCCGCGCGCATGGCACAACCGCTCAATCAAGCAATCGGCGAAGTCGGCCTTGCTCGCGGCAAACAAGCGCAGCGCCTGCCATACACTTTCAGCGTCCTCAATGACCAATTGCCTCGAGCGCAATAGCTGCGCAACGATTTTGGCCACATCGTCGCGCGACGCGTCGTATAGCGACTCCATCACCCATACCGCTTCGGCAAGCACCACCGCGCTAAGATAGCCAGGGTCTGCTGCAGTACAACTTTTTTCGATAAAGCGTGTCGCAATCGGTGATTGCACCGGATCGTCCTGCGCGGCGTAGCGGACCACTACGTTGGTATCGATGCCGATCACGATTTGCGCCCACTGCCTCGGCGCTTAACGACCGCAACCATGTCCTCGATGCTCACTGCACGCTTGGGAATTTTCAACATCCCCTTGAGCAAGCGAATATCGTCGGTGGCAGGCCGCACCACAAATTCGCCGTCGCCATTCTCGACAAATTCGATGCGGTCGCCGACGTCGACGCCGAGACGTTTGGCCACGTCCGCCGGAATCGTGACCTGCCTTTTGCTGGTAAGTGTCGCGGTTGACATTTTGACTCCTTACGTAATTGCAATCGCCTTACTTTAGCATAAGGCAACTGCAACTCCAGTAAGCAAGACGTCACCGCGCCTCGAAGAACTTCACGTTCATTAACCCCGCTTCAGAACGGTCATGCGGCTCCTTGCGCGCCATCAGCTCTTGCACCATTTGCAGCGCCGTCTTGTCGCACGGTGGCAGCTCAGCGTCGGACATGGCAATCGGTGTCACGCGATCACCCCAGCGGATGAGGTGCGCAGATAAGGTCAGCCCGGCGCCGAACGCGGGCATCAAGACTAGCCCACCAGGTTTGACGCGCCCGGCTTCAACGGCTTCAACCAATGCCACCGGCGCGGTTGCGGCACTCATGTTGCCGTACTTCTCTACTGTCAAGAAAACCTTGTCCATGCTAGCACCGGCACGTTTGGCAACGGCCTCAATGATGCGCAGATTTGCCTGATGCGGCACGATCACATCAACGTCATCGATGGTGATGCCGGCCTGTTCCAGTACCGCCACTGAGGCGTCGCCCATGCCGTGCACCGCTTTCTTGAAAATCTCCTGCCCGTCAAAATCCCAGCGCGTGTCGCCATAGACCACACCGGTATTCGAGTAAAGCGCGCCCTTACCCCGGACGCGCAGCGTCTGCCGGGCATCGGCGTAGCACTGCAGTTTTTGCGCGATCACGCCCTCGGGTTTGTCGGTCGCCTGAAAAACCGCGGCGGCCGCGCCATCACCAAACAACACCGCAACATTTCGATTCTGCCAATCCATGAATTTGGAAATGTGCTCAACGCCGATCACCAACACATTCTTTGCCACACCCGATTGAATGAACGCGGTCGCGGTCGACATACCGTACAAAAAGCTCGTGCAGGCGGTATTCACGTCCATCGCCGCCGCTTTAGTGGCGCCGAGCCGGGCTTGCAGGCCCGACGCGGTATTCGGCACATGCTCGTCAAAACTGCAACTGCCATAGATGATGAAATCGAGTTCGCTAGCGTCGATCCCGGCGCAGGCCAGCGCCCGCTTGGCGGCGACGTACGAAAGATCAAGCCCGCTGACATGCGAAATCCGCCGCTCCTTCATGCCGGTGCGTTGCACGATCCATGCATCATCCGTGGGTAGGAAGGTCGCTAGGTCAGCGTTGGTGAGGACGGCGGGTGGCAGGCACTTACCCCAACCCGTTAGCGCGGCATATGTCATATCTTTTCTCCGAGGTGTGTCGCTTGTTGTGTCGCGTGTGCGGGCTCGCAAAAATGTGGCGGCGGCGGATTTGGAATGATCAAGCGAACAACGATAATGACATTTTCGCGCAAAACGGCATTAAATGCCTCGCATGCTTTCGTTTGTGCCAAGATTGAACGGTGCCCACCCGCATTGGTCCACATAGTTACCTATGAAAAAAATCGTCCCACTACTCACGCTTGGCGCACTTTCTTTGACCGGATGCGCAACCATTGATGCGGTCGCCAATATCGAAGAGCCAAGATACAAAGTCGTCAAACAGGACGGTGACTTCGAGTTGCGTGAGTACGCACCGATGATCGTCGCTGAAGCCACGGTATCAGGATCACTCGACGAGGCCAGCGGCCGCGGCTTCCGTGTCATCGCCGACTATATCTTCGGCAACAACCTGGCCAGAGGCGCAGCGTCAGGCGAAAAAATTGCCATGACCGCACCGGTGACCATGACCGCCGCCAGCCAGGCGAGCGAGAAAATTGCCATGACTGCGCCAGTAACGATGGCCGCAGGCGACGCGGCCCCCAATACATGGCGTATGCATTTTGTGATGCCGGGCAAGTACACGATGGCCAGTCTGCCGGTGCCGAACAACCCCGCGGTAAAATTGCGCGAAGTCGCCGCCCAGCGCGTAGCCGTTAACCGCTTCTCCG
>JAYVUH010000569.1:0-3088 GCA_043788115.1 Burkholderiales bacterium | reverse complement strand
CGTGGCGCGACGCGCGGACCCATTGCGCCTCGTGACCCCGGTCTCGGGCGCTGACCAATGATCGTGCCGCGGTGGCCAAGGCTGCGCCAGCTATCTGCGCCTGCTGCACCAGGACATGTGCATGCTCGGGTAGCGCTTTGAAGCCAACATAGGCCACGGTACTGGTGCCTTGGGCCAGCTTGGCCCCAACAACATGTGCAGAACCGTCGGTCGGCTGCTCAGCGTCGCCGGTTAACCCATGCACAGTTGCACAGGCCACCCATTGCTCTACAGGCATTCGCCGCATACAGGTGGCCCACGCGGGCCGGCTGCCATGGTCGTTCAGCCAAAGCAACCTGGGCAACGCCACGTCACCCACAGTGGCCCAAACTTTGGCTTCCTGATTGGGGGTGGCATTGCGATTGATTCTGGTTTTGGTGTTGCTGCCTTCGCCGAATTGCGCCGGCGCGCCAAGGTCTAGAAATAGCAGTCCCGCGCCTGTCGCGCCCAAGTCACGTGCCATCCAGTCCAGGCACAGTTGCCAGATTTTGGGGACGAACCACTCTGGTGGGGAGGGGGATGCAGTGGTCGCGGCTGGCGCAACGACTGGCCGAATTGGTGCTGGATGAACACGTCGGTCAGGCGCACTGTTTGTTTTTGATGGGTAGGTGGCGGTTTCGAGTGAGTAAGACATGGCAGCTCCAGCAATGGACGGCCCCAGCAGGCTGCCGGGTGCTATCAGTGTCGGAAATGCAGGCCTTCAGGTCTTTGGCGGAAAGGAAATCGTCCTTAAACGTTGTGAAAGTTGCCGCGTCGCGCCTTTAGCGCCCAGGTTGTTATTGCGTGATGCTGGCCGGCGATGTCAGAATGAATTGACCGGGACTGTGCGCATGTTCCAGTCGGAAACAGCGTACCCGTCGCGAAGCAATCAAGTCAAAAGTCATCGAATGATCACAAGGGGGCCACGCAGAGGAAGGAACTGGACAAGAAGCGACAAGTCAGCCACGGGCTCCATTTGTGGATTGACCTGAGCGCCGGCGCTGATTTGGACGATTTGCTGCTGGCCATCGGCAATTGAGGATTTGAAAAGTGACGTTAAACGTCCTTAAAACTTCTGAAACAGGGCCTGGCGCGCTTGCCTTGCCGGGCTGAGTTGGCAAAATAACCAGAAGTAATCAAAACACCCAAAAATGGAGACAACATGGCCACCAGCACCCCTACGCCCCCCCAGTTGGCCAGCGGCTTAAATTTGTGGTTGGAACTCCGAGATCCGACAAAAATGCAGGAGGTTTTGGGAGGCATCGCCAAGCTCCAACAAGGAACCCGGGAAAAGTTGCGGCAGCAAGGCAACGTCCATTTCGCCCGATTCTTGCCGAGCCGGGGCAAGACCGTCATGCTGGCCGACGGGACCGAGCACCAACTTGTGCCAATGGCGATACAGGTCATTACCGAGTTTGACGGCGCGCTGGACTCGTATGCCATGGACTTCGTTTTTACTATCGGGGGGCTCTTCAACTTCCTGCTGAGTTACGTAAAAGATGCCCCACCATTGCCGGTGGAAAACCATCCCGGCGAGTTTCTGAACTTTGTCAGGAAGAACAACCGGGTTCCCATTGGCAAGGACGTGGCGCTAGACGTCTCCATATTCAGCGCCTATCCCCAAAAAACGGTACTGGACATCATGGGGACCGCCAAGGATACGAAGGTCGATCTGACGACTCCCTTTGGCAAGATCATTGAGCAAGACGTCGACTTCTCAGATGTTCAGGTAAATATTCTTCGCGGTGTCCACTACCCGCTTTCAAGGCATATCTGCCTGCACGTACAGGACAGCACCAAGGCGCGGGCCTTTATCGGGCGTATTGTGGGGGGTGATTTGAACATTCCCCAAATCAGCAATGCAATCCACGTCTCGTCAAAGCCCGACTATTTTCTGAACCTGGGCGTCACGTACCGGGGGCTCGGGGCGTTAGGCATGAACAGCGCCACCTTGCGTGCCTTTGATGGCAACTTTCCGGCCTTTGTACAAGGGCCCGAACACTTTTCCCGCGCTCCGCGAAACGGCGATACGTTTTCAAGCCACCCCGACACCTGGGTCCTCGGTGGCAACAACCACCAGGTCGACCTGGTGTTGTCCTTGTATTGCCTTGATGCTGCGGAGCTTTCGAGTTTCGCAGCGCTACTGGAGGCGAACTGGACGGAATGCGAACTGGCAGCCGTTTTTACGCAGAATGCCGATGCGCTGAAAGTCGACAAGATTCATTTCGGTTATGTGGACGGCCTCTCGCAACCGCGATTGGCGATCAAGGCCCTTTACGCACCGGGATCGACTCCGGACAACGCGCAGCCGCTGGCAAGTGCAGGCAGCTTCTTGTTGGGCGACGACTACACCAATGTCTACGGCGGCAGGGGCTCGTTGGGCGGCTTGCCATCGGCGCTGGCGACCAATGCCACATTTGCAGCCTTCCGCCTGATGCGCCAGGACGTGGCCGCTTTCGACAAGCTGCTCAGTGATGGAGTGGTGCAACACGGGGCGGCCGGCGTGACCCGCGAGTGGCTCGCCGCCAAGTTGATGGGGCGTTGGCAAAATGGCACGCCGACATCTCTTTACGACAAGGTTGCGGCGCCTGTGCCGGGAACCACTGCAGTCAACGATTTCGATTACGCCCCGAGTGTTGCGCAGCCCGCCGTGTTTGACGACGACGAAGGTGCACGCTGCCCGATCTCATCTCACATCCGGCGGATGAACCCGCGCAGCAGCAGGGTTGCGGGCATGCCCCATACCCGACGCGTCATTCGCCGCGGCATGCCTTACGGCCCTGATAACGCCGAAGACACTGTGAGTGAGCGTGGTCTGCTGGGCATATTCATGTGTGCCGACCTGGATCGGCAGTTCGAGTTTCTGCTTCACACCTGGGCCAATTCCGGCACTTCGGCCAGCGGGATCCTGGGCATGCACGACCCCATCATCGGCGCGCAATCTGCCACCGGTGCCGCGCCGGTGCAGGCCGAGTTTCGTTGCCTGGCGCCGAATGGCGTCACGCCGATCATCCTCACGCTGCCCCGGCTGGTAGAGACCCGTGGAAGCGTTTACGTGATGATGCCGGGG
>JAYVUH010000568.1:0-2383 GCA_043788115.1 Burkholderiales bacterium | reverse complement strand
GAACTCATCGCGGATGGTATCGGTTGCGTCTTCAAAGGCATCAAGCCATGGGAAGTCGGCGCGCTCAAAAAACGCAATCGGTGCCAGCCCCGGGTAATGCTGCACCATCGACACGGAATCATAACGGCGCTTGCGCCCGAGCATGATGTCCACCGAATCGCGGAATCGTTTCAGGTTTTCGCCATGATGGTCCGCAAAATAGGGCTTGAGGAATTCATCCATGAAATTGCCGAACTCGCCATCGTAGCGAGTCTTAAAGTCGATCGCGTATTGCACCGACGGCCGCAAATCCGGATGCAATTGCGCCATCGGCGGCGCGACCGAGGCGGCGGCGGCGAACGCAGAGGATGCCTTGTGCGACTTGCCCTGACGCTCAAGCATGGTGGCGCGCATCAGCAACGCCAGTAAATCCATTGGATCGGCCGTCAGAGCGCCTTTGATAGCGGCCTCTTCACCGATATCGTCCCGTAACCCCTTGCACGCGAGCGCCAAATTAACCCACTGCTGCGGATCGCGCCCATCAATATCAATGACGCGCTGGAAAGCTCGCTTGGCAGAAACGAGATCGCCGCCGCGCAGAGAAAATCTACCGATTGAGGTCAGCGTCGTCACATGATTCGGATCGAGCGACAGGATGCGTTCCCACGCCTTCATGGCGACATCGCGCCGGCCGGCGGCGGCGGCATGGTGGGCCTGCTGTTCGAGGGCCTGTACGTCGTTACTGATGCCGTTGCTCATGTCGCTACCTTGTCATTGTTGTGTCTGGCTCGGCGAGGCTTGGGTCAGATTTCCCATTCGGGTGCCCGGCCCGATTGTGCGTCAATGGCACTGAAAATCTCGCTGATTGATCGCTGCTCCTCAGCGCTAATATCCGGCCGGTTGACTTCAAACAGCAGGATGACACGCGTCTCGTCCGAATCATTCCACGCCTCGTGCTCAATGGTATCGTCAAACAGCCAGACTTTGCCGGCCACCCATTCGCGCGTGTCGTTACCCACCCGAAGGCGGCACTTGCCCGGCACTATCAACGGCAGGTGGGCGATCAGGCGCGTATTGATAAGCCCGTTGTGCGGCGGGATGTGGGCGCCCGGACGAAGTAACGAAAAGAGCACGGATGGTGAACGATTGGCAATGGTGGTCAATGGCACCGCCGACATTGCCTTGACGGTGTGCGGGCAACGCGCCGCGTTGTTTTCGACCAACTTGCCGTTTTTCCAGAGGTAAAAAGCACTCCAGTCGGGGTTGTTGAGCATGCCCTGCTGGGAGTGCTCGGCGCCGGGCCGATTCGGGTTGCCCTCCACGTAGGGCGTGAACGCCGCATGGTCGCGCATGACCTCCAGCAGTTCCTGCCGGATCAACTGTGTATTGGCCTCCAGTGCGGCTACCCATGCGAACGCACCTGGGTCAAAAAACGGGATCGCCGCCAGCCCGGGGAACAGGAAATATCTGGGTTGCTGGACATAGGGCTGCTTGCGCCCAAACATCACATCAAGTGCGTCGGCAATGCGCGGTTGCAAGTGTTCGACCTGTCGTTGCGCAAGGCGATTTCGAACTTGCGTCTCGATATCGCCAGCATAGGCACGGCACGCTTGCTCAGCGCGCTCCACCTCGCGCAGTAACTCCGGGGTAAGACCGGTACGTGTCGGAATCGTACGAACGGCAGCAAGATACAGTGCCGATGCGTTTCGATGCGCACCCGTCGCCGCGAGCAAGTCCGCATTGAGAAGCAAGTATTGGAAATTGGTGGGTTCGTCCGCCACTGCGTCTGCGGCGGCGCCCAGCGCGCCCGGCAAGTCACCGAGTCGTTCGCGCGCAATCGCTGTCGCAAAGTGTATTGATGCGTCCGCCTGTCCCGCCGCCGCCAGCCGCTCGAACAAGTCCAGCGCGTCCTGATTTTTTCCATGCCGCAGCGCCTCAAAACCGGCCTGCGCCAGCGCCTTTGCAGCATGTAGGGGCTTTAGGGGGTCGGCCATCATTCCTCTAGCAGTTTGTTGAAACTCGTATTGCTAAATCCGCGTGACCTCAATGCGCGACATTTCCCACTTTGGAAAAGGGGAAAATGGATCACCGAAACCTATGGCCAAACGAATATCGTGAATTGCAACAAACTGCTAGGCCTATATGCAGGGGTTGGCGCGACGGCGTTCCAGCAGTGTTGGGGGTCAAAATTTGTCCGGTCATCACCGGATGTTTGTGGCGCGCTGGCCCAACGAAGTTACTAGGCATTTTACGCTAGGGAACTTCTGATTAAGTCCATTTCGTCGCTTCGGTCTTGTCAAATGAGGTTGTTGCTCGCATAAAAATATCTCCTTACATATCAAACATATGCGGCGTCAATATTTTCATGTTCGCGCCTAGCCTGACTTAGAACTGAACTTAATCA
>JAYVUH010000567.1:0-2052 GCA_043788115.1 Burkholderiales bacterium | reverse complement strand
TGCTTGTCGAAGGCATCGACGGCGTACTGATCGTAGGCGGTCACAAAAACAACGTGGGTGCGTGCATCGAGCCGCGACGCCACTTCTAGCCCGGTTAATCCCGGCATGCGGATGTCGAGAAACACAATCGCTGGGCCTTCGTCGTCGATCAGCTTCATCGCCTCCATACCATTCTTGGCAATGCCGACGATGCTGAGTTCGGGCCACAGCGCATTCAAACGATCGTGGAGATAGTTGGCGAGGTTGAGCTCATCGTCAGCGATGATTGCAGTTGGGGACATGGTCTATTCCGAATCGTTAATTGGATCTCTCACGGTCCGCGCTACGCCTGCTGCTCGAAGTCGCGCCTCCGCTGTCTGCATACCTTTGGCGACTGGTGCAAGCGTAGCGACAGCACCGAGGCCGAATGCAGGCATGTTGACGTAAATATTCTCAAAGCGCCCAGCCGAAACCAAGTATGTCTCGTGCCACAGACCCACCTCGTCGCCCGTACCGACCAGTCGATTGAAGTCGCGCCACGCGGGCAGGTGCTGCGCCTCGCGGTCTTTGGCGTAAGCGTACAAGTGCTCGACCGAGCGCCAGTACTGAAGCGAGATACTGGTGCGACCAAACCAGAAGTCGCCACCCAGCAATCCGAGAGTCGGTTGCGCCTGCAGCTCCTTGATCATGCGCGGCATCGCGTTCGCGACCGGCCACCACTTGCGAACGGCCCACAGTTTGTTCACGCGCATGCCAATGAGAAAAACCACGAAGTCGCCTTCAACGTTCGCGAAGTATCGACCAGCGTGAATCACGACGCCGTCCCGTCGGGCGACGTAGCTCGTGGAGAGACGATTTGGTTAGCCATTCCGGATGAAATCACTAATCTGAAACACTAGCACCCGAGCGTCACTTGAGGCAATTTCGCCTCAAACGGCGCGTGGATGCTGGACTCTTGCTGTGCGCCGTGGGCGCCATGCACAGGTACCGTCAGCACGATGCGCGTGCCGCAAGGTTGGTTGTCTTCAATCGACATGCCGCCTTGGTCGCCATAAAGTTTTGTCAATCGCTCACGCACATTCAATAGGCCAATGCCACCGGATGTGGTGTTCTGAAAACCAAGTCCAGTATCGGCAATTTCAATGCGCAGCACGTCATCGACACGTGCGGCGGAAAGCGTAATCGCGCCGCCCTCGACGTTCGGTTCAAGGCCATGCTTGATGGCGTTTTCCACTAGCGGCTGGATCAGCATCGGTGGCACCGTGAAGCCGGTGAGTTCAGCGGGAATCGCCACGTTTACTTGCAAACGATCGCCCATGCGAATCTGCAGGATCGACAGAAAGCGACGCATCAATTCGAACTCCTGCCCAAGTGTGGTTTCGGCTTCACGCGAGGTGGTCAGCGACGCGCGCAGGTAGCTGATGAAATTTTCCAGCATCAACTTGGCTTGATCTGGCTGCGAGTGAATCAGGCTGGTGACATTGGCGAGCGTGTTGAACAGAAAGTGCGGTTCGATCTGCGCTTGCAAAGCGCGCAGATTCGCCTGCATCGTCGCACGCTCTGCCGCCTCCGCACGCTGCCGCTCTTCGCTCAACGCAATCTGTGCGGCGAGCTCTTGTATGCGTCGCCGCCAGACGATGGTGAGGATCGTGGAAATGACTGCGGAGATAACAAACGCGGTGACAATTTGATTCCTCGTCCCGACCCACGCACGCATATGCTCGTTCCCAGGCAGGAACGAAATGACGTAGAACGACAACGTCACGATCGCCATGCCAACGAACGTGTAAAAGCTACCGATGATGACAACGCCCTGCCGGTTGATATAGCGCATCACCGGGCCGATAAGCTCAAATACGCCCCAGAACGCGAAACCAACGACATTCGACACTAACAAGTTCTGCGCGAGGATCTTGTCGATCAGTAGCCACAATTTGCTCGGCTGACCAAACGCAAATGCAAGCGTTGTGAACAGCAACGCGAACATCAGGTTCAGGATCAGTGTGTAAACGAGATTGCGCGCGAAACTGCGCTTCCACCGACGAAACAAGATGAACGCCTCTAGGGGATGGA
>JAYVUH010000566.1:0-8694 GCA_043788115.1 Burkholderiales bacterium | reverse complement strand
ATTTCTTGCGTGAGCAACAACCTCACTTGGCAACATCGACGCGACGAAATGGATTAATCAGAGGCTCCCTAGTCCGCACCTGCCACTTCAGGGCCTGATACATATGCAATATCTGCTGTCGCAACTTCCCCGGGGTGACTAGTGTCGCAAATTCCCAAGGACGTGGTCGGTTTACCGCCCGCTGAAAGTGCCGTCAGACCCGACTCGGCCAAATCGTCAAGTCCGCACAAGGTACCCGCCGCCAGCCTTCAATGGACCATTGGTGCTGCGTTTGCGGCAGTTACGCTGGCCTTTGCCATGGTGTTGGGTATTCTCGCGGTGCGATTGACATCGGTCGACGGGTTGTCGCCGCAAGTGGCGTCGCATATCTATTACTTGATCCTATTTTGGGGTTTTGGCGCGGTGCTTATTGCGGCACTGCTGGGCGCGTTGTTTGCCAAGCGCATTGTTGAACCAATCAAACGCCTGACGATGGACGTCACGCGGCCCACCACCACCTCATTTTGGGCGACAACCGTTTACCGTGACTACGCCGAACTCGAGGATCTTTCGACCGCAATGGCGGTACTTGCATCTAAACTCAAAGCGCGCGACCAGGAACTGAAGCACAGCGAACGCCGGTTTCGCGAGGCGTTCGACCTCGTCGGCGTCGGACTCACGCAAGTCGATCCGGAAGGCCGCTACCGGCTGGTCAATCGCCGCTTTTGCGAAATGCTTGGATATGACGCCGACGAGTTGATCGGCAAAAGTATTCTGGATTTTGCGCATCCGGATGATCGCGAGCCAGATCGGGAGATCATCCGAACCCAGGGCAACGTCGACGCCGCCAACTTGAATCGGGAAAAGCGCTACATCCGCAAAGATGGGACTGTGCTTTGGGCGCATCGCTCTGCGGTAATCATATGTGGCACCGATGGCAATATGCTCTACGGTTTGGGCTCGGTGGAAGATATTTCGAAGTACCACGCGGCGCAGGAATCGCTACGTGCGCTCAACGCAAGCCTGAAGGCGATTGTTGAAACGTCGCCGCTGGCGATCTATTCGGTTACACCAACCGGAGTGGTTACGCTGTGGAATCCTGCCGCGGAGAGAATTTTTGGATTGCGCGAGGCAGACGTGCTGGGACGTCAGTCCCCATCACTGTCACGTGATGGCTCGCGCGAGCTCGCCCTCAAACTGCGTGCCCGCGTGTTGGCGGGCGAGACGATCACCGGTTTCGAGACTACCTGGGACGGCAGCGCTGATGGTAGGCATATCGATATTAGTTTGTCGGCGGCGCCGCTGATGGGGCCGTCCGGCGACATCGTTGGTATTCTGGTGACGTGCTCGGACATCACGGCAATGAATACTACCCGGCGACAACTCGACGAGCAACTGCGCTTCATGCGTGAATTGCTCGAAGTCATGCCGAATCCGATCTTCTATAAGAGCCGCGAAGGTGTCTACCTCGGTTTCAACCGCGCATGGGAACAGTTCTATGGGTTGGAGCGTGGTCAATGGGTCGGTAAGACGCCTCCAGATGTGTTCGGCCATGCGTTTGCCGCCGAGTTTGAACGGGAAGACGCCGGCGTTCTGGCCGGTCAATCAATTGCGTGTGAGGTGCGTGTCCGAAACGGCAAAGGCGAGGAGCGAGACATCGTCAAGCATATCAGTCGGTTCACCAATCCTGACGGTGGCGCGGCCGGCCTGATCGGGGTGTTGACCGACATTACCGCGTTCAAGCGGGCCGAACAGGCGCTGCAAGCAACCGAAGGACGGTTCCAAGCGTTGACCGAGAGTGCGATGGATATCGTGTCCGTGCTGGATCGTGACGCAGTCGTCACCTACCAAAGCGCATCGGTGAAGCGATTACTCGGTTACGAGCCGCACGAGATGGTTGGCCGGTGCCAGTACGACTTTGTTCATCGAGACGATGTTGAACGCATGCGTGCTTCATTTGAAGCGCTCGTTGCGGGAGAAAAAATGACGCGCCCAATCGAGTTTCGCGTGCTTGCCCGCGACGGAACCTGGCGAACGCTCGAGTCGATCGGCAAGAATTGTCTCGACGTTGAGGCGGTCAGGGGCGTGATCGCCAACACGCGCGATGTCAGCGAGCGGCGTGTGATTCAGGAGCACATCCAACATCTGGCATTTCACGATGCGCTAACGGGATTGCCGAATCGAACCTTGATGCAAGATCGGATCTCACAGGCGATTGCGCGGGCAGAGCGAGCGAGCCACCAATTCGCGGTGATGTTTATCGATATCGACAATTTCAAGAACATCAATGATACGTTGGGACACGACGCAGGCGACCAGTTGTTGAGTGAAGTCGCGAAAAGGCTCAGCAATGCGGTGCGCGCACGAGACACCATCGCAAGACAGGGCGGCGATGAGTTTATCGTTCTCATAGATCAGATTGATGGGCAGCGGGGCGCCACGCGGGTTGCGCACAAGGTGCTTGATGCTTTGCGTTCAGCTTTTGTCGTGAATGGCGTCGACCAGCACGTATCGGGCTCCATCGGCGTCGCGGTTTTTCCTGGTGATGGACGCGATGCCGCCACGCTGCTGAAGAACGCCGACACGGCGATGTTTCACAGCAAGTCGCTCGGCAAGAATACTTTTCAGTTCTTCACCGCGCAGATGAACTTTGCGGTCAAGCGGCGCGCGGTGATGGAATCGAAGCTGCGTGCAGCCGTCAAGGAGGGTGCCTTTGCGCTGGTCTACCAGCCGCAAATTGACCTAGTCTCGGGAGCGATTGTTGCGCTCGAAGCGTTGGTGCGATGGAAATCGGAGGAGACCGGCACCATCATGCCGAGCGAGTTCATTCCGCTGGCTGAGGAAACCGGTCTTATTGGTGAACTCGGTGCCTGGGTGCTGCGCGAAGCGTGTCGCCAAAGCAAGGCCTGGCAGGATGCCGGCCTACCGCCGCGCCGTATCTCCGTAAATATTTCCGCACAACAACTCAACGACAAGAGTTTTGTCCCGCTGCTGATCGGCATATTGCAGGAATCGGGCGCGTCGGCTGCGGCGCTCGAACTCGAACTAACCGAAAGTCAGGTGATGCGGCAAGGGCATGGCAGTGTCATGCTGCTCAACGAGATTGCCGACATGGGGGTACAGCTGTCCATCGACGATTTCGGCACCGGTTATTCGAACCTGTCCTATTTGAAGCGCCTGCCGATTAGCAAAATTAAGATTGATCAGAGCTTCGTGCGTGACATCACGGTCGACCCAAATGACGCGGCCATTGTGGTCGCGATTATCAGCATGGCGAAGTCGCTCGATTTGGAGGTGATCGCCGAGGGCATTGAGACTTCAGCCCAGTTGGCGCTGCTTCGCGCCAAGGGTTGCTCGGTCGGGCAGGGATACTATTTCAGCGTGCCTCTGGCAGCGCCAGATATCGAACCGTTTCTCCGCAAGTCGTCCATGTTCGATGCAACACGAACCGGCATCGTCGCGCCGTAGTCGGCTCGCCTGCCCTCGCGCCCTCGCTGGCGGGCAATATTGGCGCGTTCGTAAAACGTTGAATTTCAGCCGGTTGCCGGGGCACCATCAGGCTAGCAACAAAAACATGGTCGGTAGTTTTGAAAGGGTGGGTGGGTGGGTGCGCCAAGCCGAGATCGGCTGCGTACGAATCCATTCGAGCACGCCGGTCAGGTCGGTGGCAACGCACAGTCTTGTGGCAGGCGAAAGTGTGGCCTGCAAATCATTCATGAGCGCTTGATTAGGATACGGAGTCTGGATGAACATTTGCGTCATCTTTTGGTGCCGCGATTCGCGCTCAAAAAGTTGAATCTGTTGTATCCGCGCGCCACGCTCCTGTGGCAGATACCCGTGAAAGGCGAACGACTGCCCGTTGAGTCCAGAGGCCATTAAGCCCAGCAGCAACGCCGAGGGGCCGACTAGAGGTTTGACAACGATACCGGCGTCGTGCGCGGCGGCCACCACCAAGGCGCCCGGGTCCGCGACCGCCGGCGCACCTGCTTCCGAAACCAAGCCGACGTCCTCTCCCCGCAGGAGCGGGGCCAGTAGCATCGATGCATCGCTCGTTTGCGTATGCTTGTCGAGTTCGACAATGGAGATTTCGGTGAGCGGTCGATCGATGCCAATCGCTTTCAGAAAGGCGCGCGCGGATTTGGCGTTTTCGGCGACGTAGTGCCTCAGTCCCAGCGCGGTGGCCACGACGGCGGTCGGCAATACCTGGGCTGTGTTGGACGGCGTCGCTTCGGTGAGGTGCGTCGGGATAAGGTATAGGGTCCCGTATTTGCGGGTGGGCGCTGCGCCGGTTTCGCTCGGACGGGTCACGACAATACCTCGATGCCTTCGTAGCGCAACATCGTGACAAGGCTGAGTAGCGGCAGCCCGATGAGTGCGGTCGGATCATTGCTTGTCATGCTTTCGATGAGCGCTGCCCCGAGGCCTTCAGACTTGGCGCTGCCGGCGCAATCGAGTGCGTCTTCATGGGCAAGGTAGAAGTGAATGGCGTCGTCGGAGTAGTGGCGCATGGTGACCTTGGTCGGCACATTGGCGTGCTGCAGGCGGCCAGAACCAATGTCGAGCAGTGACAGCGCGGTATGGAAGGTCACGCATTGACCGCGCATGGCGCTGAGCTGGGCAAAGGCATTTTCAATGGTGCCTGGCTTGCCGAGGGCGTGTCCATTGAGGTCGGCCACTTGATCCGACCCAATCACCAAGCCCTCGACGAGGCCCGCTCGTGCGGCGCCTGCCCGCGCTTTGACGGCAGCGAGCCGCAGCGCCGTGTCGGCGCTGCTCTCGCCGGGTGCCGCAGATTCATCGCAGCCGGGGGCCACGGTGGTGAATTTGAGCTGTAGGCGAGATAACAACTGTGCGCGGTAGGCCGACGTTGAGGCCAGTACGATCGGCCGGTGCGGGCTGATGCTGGCGGAGAACAATGAGGAGTTCACGTAGGTAAGTTATTGATTTTTTGAAGATAAAATCATATCATGTCACATGAGCACCCGCCACGCTGACTATCGCCGGTCACAAGTTACGAAGAGCGCCGACCAGACGTCGGTGCTGGTGCCTGTCGACCGTTTGACGCGCTTAAATGCGGTCGTCGAGGGGAGTTTCAGCCCTGCAACGCTACCGGAAATCATCGATTATCTGGCTGGCACCGGCGGTGAGGTCAAATACCGCATCTTCGGAAATACCCTGTCAGATCAATCGGGTAGGCAACAAAAGCGGTTGCAGTGTATAATCTCGGGCTGGTTTGAGGTGTTGGATGCGGTGACTTTGTTGCCATCGCGTTTTGCGCTCGATATACAAAGTCAACTGGTGCTCGTTTCGTCTGAAGATGAACTGCCGGCGCTTGAAGACGAGGCCGACGACGAAGATTTTATCGTTTGCGGCCAGGAATTTGATATCAAAGCGCATGTTCAGGAGGAGATTTTGTTGGCGTTGCCCACCGCGACGCCGCGAAACGAGACTCGAACTAAACCGGCGTTGCCCAAGACGCTGCGCGCGGTGCGCACCGCAGGCGACGACGGTGGCGATGCGCAACAACGAGAATCGCCGTTCGCCAAACTACAATCGCTAAAGAAATCGCCCTGATCGCAAACGGAAAAATGTGGCAATCAAGGCACGATGAACTAGAGCATCAAGTTTTGAATTAAGGAGAATCATCATGGCAGTCCAACAGAATAAGAAGTCGCCGTCTAAGCGTGGCATGCACCGCGCGCACGACTTCTTGACAACTCCGCCTACGGCCATCGAGCCAACCACAGGCGAGACGCATCTGCGTCATCACATTTCACCGACCGGTTTCTACCGCGGCAGGAAGGTCGTCAAGACCAAAGCCGACGAATAATTCGTCGTCCCGCGATCAAGCGTCACAAATAGCAATTACATTGCGGGCAGGCTGCAGGATGCAGTCTACCTACGACAATGCAGACAACGATAGCCATTGACGCGATGGGCGGGGATGTCGGACCAGCCGTCACCGTTCCAGCCGCCTTAGCTTTTCTCGAGCGATCTGACGATTGCTGTGCGCTGCTGGTCGGCCGCTTTGATGACATCAGCGCCGAACTCGAAAAACACCGAACACCTCGCAACACCGCGATGATCTTGGCGCGTCTCAAGCTAATTGATGCGCCGGATGTGGTGGGCATGGACGAGGACGTTCGCTCGGCAATTCGCACGAAGAAAAAATCCTCGATGCGCGTCGCCATCGATCTGGTCAAGTCAGGTGAGGCGCATGCGTGCGTTTCGGCTGGCAATACCGGCGCCCTTATGGGAACCGCCAAGTTTGTCTTGAAGACCCTGCCGGGCATTGATCGCCCCGCCATTTGCGGTGCGCTGCCGTCCAGGAAAGGCGTTGTTTACGTTCTCGATTTGGGGGCCAACGCGGAGTCCACGCCGGAACACCTGTTGCAGTTCGCCATCATGGGCGCGATGTTGTGCGCTGCGGTCGACGGCAAGGAGAATCCTAGTGTTGGACTGCTCAATATTGGTTCCGAAGAAATCAAGGGGAATCAGAACACCAAACGCGCGGGTGAGTTGCTCAAAGCCAGTCACTTGAATTTTTACGGCAACGTCGAAGGCACGGATATCTACAAGGGCACCACTGATGTGGTTGTCTGTGATGGTTTTGTCGGTAACGTCATGTTGAAAGCCTCCGAAGGCATCTCCAAAATGATTGGCGATCTCCTCAGAGAGGAGTACCAGAAAACGCCGCTGCGCAAATTGATGGCACTGTTGTCGCTGCCTGCGTTGAATGGGTTCAAGGCACGCGTGGATCACCGGCAGTACAACGGCGCGGCATTCCTCGGACTGCGTGGCATCGTGGTTAAAAGCCATGGTTCCGCCGATATCTACAGTTTCAGCCGCGCTATCTTGCGTGCCCAGTCGGAAGCTCAACACGGGCTGCTGTCGAAGATCACCTCGGAGATCGAGCGATTGCATCACGAAGGCCTGCTCCAGCCCGGCGCGGCGAATCCTGCGCCAACAGAACAGCTTGCCGCGGAGGGATGATGGACATCTTTGCCCGAATTGCTGGTACCGGCAGCTACCTTCCCGAACGCTGTGTCACGAATCAGGAATTGGCCAAGACGGTCGACACCAACGACGAATGGATTGTGTCTCGAACAGGTATTCAGCAACGCCACTATGCGGCCGACGATCAAAACGCGAGTGACCTTGCCCTGATCGCCTGCCAGCGGGCGATGAAGGCCGCCCGGGTCGACGCTGACGATATTGATCTGATCATCGTTGCGACCTCGACACCCGATATGGTGTTTCCGTCGACCGCGTGTATTTTGCAGGATAAATTAGGCGTCAAAGAAGCCATCGCATTTGACTTGCAGGCCGTTTGTGCCGGCTTCGTTTATGGCCTCGCCACAGCCGAAAAATTTATCCGAACCGGCGGTGCCAAGTGCGCGCTGGTGGTTGGCTCTGAAGTGTTTTCCCGCATCATGAACTGGCAGGACAGAACCACTTGCGTGCTCTTTGGCGATGGTGCTGGCGCAGTCGTGTTAAAGGCATCCACCGAGCCAGGGATATTATCGACCCATCTGCACGCGGACGGCAGTCACCGGGGTGCGCTATGCGCACCCGGGACCGTGGAGAACGGCAAGATCCGCGGCAGCCCGATGCTGACCATGGAAGGCGGTGCCGTCAACAAATTCGCCGTGAAAGCTTTCGAGGATGTCGCGTGGGAGGCGCTGCATGCGAATGGCTTGCAGCCCGCTGCGATTGACTGGTTCATCTGTCATCAAGCCAATCAACGCATCATCATGCATGCCGCTAAACGCTTGGCGATGCCCGATGAAAAAGTTGTCATCACCGTTGATCGTCACGGCAATACCTCTGCCGCATCGATCCCGTTGGCACTCGACGTATCGGTGCGCGAGGGCAAGATCAAACCCGGACAGTTGGTCTTGATGGCGGCGCTCGGCGGTGGTTTTGCCTGGGGCGCGGCGCTCGTGAAATGGTAAAAAGCCGATCGACGCCATGACCAAATTCGCCATCACCTTTGCCGGACAGGGGTCTCAATCTATTGGCATGATGTCAGGCTTGGCAGACATCGCCGTGGTGAAGGCAACCTTTGATGAGGCATCGACTTGCATCGGCATTGACCTGTGGCACCTTGCCGAGCAAGGACCAGTCGAGCAACAGAATCAAACCGTAAATACCCAACCGTTGATGCTTGCCGCGGGCGTGGCAACCTGGCGTGCGTGGCAGAGCCTCGGTGGGCCGACGCCGGCCTATTTTGCGGGTCATAGTTTGGGCGAGTACACCGCGCTGGTGGCCGCCGGCGCAATCGCCTTCGCGGATGCCGTCCCGCTCGTCCGGTTTCGCGCCGAGGCGATGCAGGCCGCAGTGCCAGAGGGAACCGGCGGCATCGCCGCTATCCTAGGGCTCGACGTCGAGGAGGCTCGACGGGTTTGCGCGGAGGCAGCCAACGGCGAGGTACTGGAGGCTGTCAACCTCAATTCGCCTGGGCAAATTGTGATTGCCGGCCATCGTGCCGCCGTCGAGCGCGGTATGGCGCTGGCCAAGGAGCGCGGCGCCAAGCGCGCCATCATGTTGCCGATGAGTGTTCCGTCTCATTGCGCATTGATGCAGCCTGCGGCGTTACAGATAGAGGCGCATCTGGCATCGATTCGGTTCGCAAAGCCGTCCGTGCCCGTGATCCAAAACGCCAGCGTCATGGCGTTCACCGAGGTCGAACAGATTAAAGCAGCGTTGGTTGAA
>JAYVUH010000565.1:0-2364 GCA_043788115.1 Burkholderiales bacterium | reverse complement strand
CCTGCTGGTGACAGCACCGTCGTTTCCGGCCGCCAACGCCCGTGAGTTCGTGGCGCTGGTCAAGGCCAACCCCGGCAAATACAGTTTTGCCTCGTCGGGAACCGGCGCCACCGCACACATTCTGGCGGAGGCCTTCAACGCGGCAGCCGGCCTCACGGTCACGCACGTGCCTTACAAGGGCAGTGTGCCGGCCTTGACCGACGTGGCTGGGGGTCAGGTGCATTACGCAGTCGAGACTGTCGCTGCGGCGATGCCGCTGGTGCGTTCCGGCCGCCTGCGCGCCTACGGCCTGAGTACCGCCACCGCCTCCGCGCTGGCGCCCGGCGTCGAACCGTTGGCCGAAGCCGCCAACGTGCCGGGCTACAACCTCTCCGCCTGGATCGGCGTGATGGTGGCCGCCGGCACCCCGAAGGCCGTGATCGACCGTCTCTCGACCGCCATGAGCACGGTGATGCAGTCACCCGATGTGCGCGAGCGTCTGAACACTGTGGGCCTGGATGTCGATTACGCCAACGCAGCAGACTTTGCGCGTGACCTGCGCGACCAGAAGAAGCGGTTCACCGAAACGATCAAGCGCGCCAACATCAAACTCGACTGACGCGCAAGCGAGTCTCTGAGCTTTGCCAATTCGATGGAAAGGGTTTGACTTCACTACTACCTCTACCTGAAAAATGTCAATCTTTGACATTTTTCAGGTAGAGTACTTCCTCTTCATCAACGGGAATCCAGTCATGGGCATCAATGTGAACCTCACCCCCCAGCTCGAAGAACTGGTGCGCACGAAAGTCACTTCGGGTTTGTACAACTCTGCCAGCGAGGTCGTGCGCGAAGCTCTGCGGCTGCTGGATGAACAAGATCGCTTCCGTCAAGCCAAGCTTGAGGAACTGCGGCGCGACGTTCGGAAAGGCCTTGACAGTGGCCCAAGCGAGGTATGGGACACCGCCGCGTTAAAGGCCGAAGCGCGTGCACGCCGGGCGGCCAGGGCCGTTGTGGCGTAGATGGCTCGCGTAACGCGACGGCCGGAGGCCAAAGCTGACATCTTTGATATCTGGGAGTACATCGCCGAAGACAGTATCGGCGAAGCCGATCGCTGGATGGAACGACTGGAAGAAACACTGGCGCTTTGGGCGACTCAACCGATGATGGGGCGCGCCCGCGACGAGCTGGCACCAAGAGTCCGCAGCTTTGCGTTTGGCCGGTACACAGTGATCTTCGAAGCTGTGACAGGAGGCATTGATGTGGTTCGCGTCGTGCATGGTTCTCGCGACATCGATTCCATCTTTGAGTCATAGGTTTCAGACGAATATCCGATCCACTCCAACTGCGACTGTTGCCGGCACCGTGTGACAATTTCGCATCCACTTTTTCGCAACCCAACATGCCCTCCACAAACAAAACCGCCCTCATCACCGCCGCCGGTTCCGGCATGGGTGCCGCCATCGCAAAAAAACTCGCAGCTGACGGCTACCGCGTTGCCGTCATGTCCTCCTCCGGCAAAGGCGAGGCGCTCGGCAAACAACTCGGCGGCATCGGCTTCACCGGCTCGGTAAACGACCCGGCCGCGTTGCAAGCCTTCGTCGAACTCGCACAAAAAGAATTCGGCCGCATCGACGCCGTAGTCAACAGCGCCGGCCACCCGCCCAAGGGCGAACTGCTAGCCCTCACCGACGCGCAATGGCACACCGGCATGGACACGGCCCTGCTCAACGTCGTGCGCATGGCGCGCCTGGTCACGCCCTTGATGCAAACGCAACAGAGCGGCGTCATCGTCAACATCTCCACCTTCGCCGCGTATGAGCCGGACTTGCTGTTCCCGATTTCAGGCAGCATGCGCGCCGCCCTCGGCGCCTTCGCCAAGCTCTACTCGGATCGTTACGCCAAGGACAACCTGCGCATGAACAACGTGCTGCCCGGCTACATCGACAGCCTGCCGGAAAAAGAAGAGCGGCGCGCCAAGATTCCGCTGGGGCGCTACGGCAAGGCCGATGAGATCGCCGCCACGGTCGCGTTTTTGTTGTCTGATGGCGCGGGGTACATCACCGGGCAGAATTTGCGGGTGGATGGCGGGTTGACTCGGAGTGTATGAGATCGAATCGGCGTTACGCAAGTTCGGCCACCTGCGGTGTTTCACGGAACGTTTATACCTGTATGCGCAACTTGAAATATGCTATGAAACCGTTGGTGGAAGCCGCTCTGCGGCCATTTGTTGTGCCGGATGTATACGTCAGCCGCCAATTTAATCTGCGGGTATTGCGAATTACATAACGTTGAACTAAACCGCTGACGCGGTGGCTGATCCTCACAGGGGGCCACCGTTTTTATGGATGTGGTGACTTGCACAAAGCCACCGTGAGGTGAACCCTT
>JAYVUH010000564.1:0-3201 GCA_043788115.1 Burkholderiales bacterium | reverse complement strand
GCAAATGCTGCCGGCCGTGGTTGGCGCACAGGAATCGGCGTCAACTAACGCTGCGAAGAAGGCGAACATGGCGGCCAAACCACTTTCGATATTGATTTTGGGCGGCACCGGATTTACGGGGCCCCATCAGGTTCGTTACGCGCTTGAACGCGGCCACAAGATAACGCTGTTCAACCGCGGGCGCCGTCCTAAGGATTGGCCTGCCAGTGTTGAAGAGCTCACCGGTGATCGTGATACCAACGATTACGCCTCGCTCAAAGGGCGCAAGTTCGATGTCTGTATCGACAATCCGACCAGCGTGCCGCACTGGGTGCGTGACGCCGCCGCGGTCTTGAAAGGAAACGTCGGCCACTACATTTTCATTTCCACCATTTCGGTTTACGCGGGTAACGATAAGCCCGGCTCTGATGAAACGGCGCCGCGCGAAAAATACAGCGGACCGGACATGATGGCCGAGACCAACGCCGGCCTTCGTAAAAACATGGCGCTGTATGGTCCGCTCAAAGCGGCCAGCGAAGACGAGGCTTACCACCAGTTTGGCAAGAACTCGACCACTGTGATCCGTCCTGCGCTAATTGTTGGTCCTGGCGATGAGACCGATCGTTTCACCTATTGGCCAGCCCGGTTGGCCAAAGGCGGCGATGTGTTGGTGCCACCGGCTGCTGACCCGGTGCAATTCATCGACGCGCGCGATATCGCCGAGTGGACCATTCGCATGGCCGAATCGCGCATCGCGGGGGATTTCAATGCGACCGGGCCAACCGCGCCGTTGACCATGGGCGGCATGCTCGACGGCATCGAAGCGGGCATCAAGGGGATGTCGAAGAATCCGATCAAACGTCGTGAAGTGACGGCCGAGTTCCTCGCGACCAACAAAGTCTCGATGTGGATGGATTTGCCAGTGTGGGTGCCAGGAACGGGGCCGACCGTAGGCATGCACCGTCGCAGCCACCAGAAGGCGATGACGGCGGGCATCACCTATCGTCCGGTCGCGGTGACGGCGGCCGACACGCTCAAGTGGTGGGAATCGCAGCCGGCAGAGCGCCGCGCCGCGCCGAAAGCCGGGCTGAGGGCCGAACGCGAGGCGGAACTGCTGAAGTTGCTAGGGTAAAGCTTATATTAAACCCCTAGTATTGGCGGCGCTTTTCAGCCAAAAGTGGCTGGAAATAGCCGCCAATGATGGGTTTTCGTTTTTGGAACTGATAAAAACCTCAAAATTTTGTCATTCCCGCAAAAGCGGGAATCCATAACCTGTTTCTACACAGAAACATACGCCCTATGGGTTCCCGCTTTCGGGAGAACGACAGCGGTTTATAGAAGTTCCCCTTTTGCGCGCTTTGCCGCTTGCATCAGTCGGCATAAGCTTCATGAGAAAATGGCGGCTGTCCCGACCCCATAATCTGCGCCCGTGTCAAACGCCAAATCACTTGACCTGAACCTGATCCATACCGCCTTCTATAAGTTCGTCCGACTTGGCGATGTGGAAGCCATCGCCACGGCCTTCCGCGAACTCACCGCTCCACTGACGGGCAGCATCCTGTTAGCGCCAGAGGGCGTTAACGGCATGGTAGTCGGCTCACCGCGGCAGATCGATGTATTTGAGCTCGCCGTTCGCAGCGATGCACGACTGGAGGCTAAGTTTGCCGACATCGTGTTCAAACGCAGCACGTGCAAGACGGTACCGTTTCGCAAGATGAAGGTGCACGTCAAGGCCGAGATCGTGCCGCTGGGCATTGCTGGTGTTGACGGCAGCCGCACGGGCGCCAATGTTTCACCCGCCGATTGGCGCAAGCTCATTGCCGAGGACGACGTGGTGCTGCTGGATAACCGCAACAGCTTTGAGTTCCGACTGGGGCGCTTTAAGAATGCGATCGACCCCAACGTCGTCAACTTTCGTGATTTTCCAAACTACGTGAAGGAGCATCTCGACGAGTGGAAACGTGACGGTAAACGTGTGGCCATGTATTGCACCGGCGGCATTCGCTGCGAGAAAACGAGCGCCTGGATGCGCGAGATGGATATCCCCGTCTATCAACTCGAAGGCGGCATCCTCAACTACTTCAAGCAGATGCCAGACGCCGAGCGCGATTGGGACGGCGAATGCTTTGTGTTCGACAACCGCATTGCGCTCAATACCAAACTCGAAGAAACTGACACCACCCTCGACGATGTCTACAACAATGAGCCCGACGGTGAATGGCGGTTGGCGCGCGCCAAGCGGTTGGACGAAGCGACCTGACTGCTGAGATGACGCGGCCGCTACAGAGATGACGCGACCACTTCCCGTTCGAGATGGTGTGGGGCCGAGCGTCATCGTGCTACCGGACGCGGTTCATGGTCGCTGGCCGACCGTGCTCGATTTTCTCGACGAGAAATTTCACGGTGTGTCGCGTGACGAGATCGTTGATCGCATGGCGCGCGGCGATGTTTGCAATGCAGATGGGTCGCCTGTGCTGACGACACAACCTTATCGCGCGCAGCAAAAGCTGTACTACTACCGAGAAATTGCGGACGAGCCCAAAATACCGTTTACCGAGTCGATTCTGTTCGAGGATGAACTCATCGTGGTTGCGGACAAACCGCATTTTCTTCCCGTGACTCCCGCTGGGCGTTTTTTGCAGGAAACCTTGTTGGTGCGGCTGAAGCGGCGGCTCGGCATCGAGTCGCTCGCACCGATGCATCGCATTGATCGCGAGACGGCGGGGCTGGTGCTATTCACCAAGCAGACTGCGATGCGTGGCGCCTACCAGACGCTGTTTGAATTCCGGGCGGTGGAAAAAACCTACGAGGCGTGGGCAGGCTGGCGGGACGACCTTGTGCTACCGATGGTTTACCGCAGCCATCTGGAAGAGGGCGGGCATTTCATGCGCATGCGCGAGGCGATTGACGACCTTCCGCCAAATAGTGAGACGTCTATTTCGCTGATCGAGCGGTGCGGCGACAGCGCCCGCTACCGGCTGGAACCGTTGACCGGTAAGAAGCATCAACTGCGCGTGCATATGGCGTCGCTCGGTATTCCCATCCTCAACGACCAGATTTATCCGGTGCACGTAACAGCCGACGAACAAGATTTGACGCGGCCACTGCAATTACTTGCGGCGGCGATTGCGTTTTGCGATCCCATCACCAAGCAGCACAGAGCGTTTCGTAGCCACTTGCGGCTTGCAGGCATCGCCGCGCCAATTCAACAGGAGTCATGAT
>JAYVUH010000563.1:0-2006 GCA_043788115.1 Burkholderiales bacterium | reverse complement strand
CGAAATGACAACACCATTATTGTCCTCGACGGCATCGTGCAAAGCGTCGGGGTGAACGGGCGCTTCCGGCTCAATGATACGGAGATTGAAACTGCGGCGACCAATGCGGTCACGGTCGGCGCACGCGTGCAGGTGAAGGGACGCAAAACAGCAGGTGTTCTGGTCGCGACCGATTTTCGCCGCATCGCCGTTGGCGAGCGTCTTCAGTTCGTGGTGCAGGGTGAGATTGGCAGCGTTGTGTCCGGCGCCAATTTCCGCGTGCGCGGCGAGTCCATCAACGCTGCAACGGCGTCATTTGTTGGTGGCACTGCTGCCGATCTCGTTGCCGGTCGCGTTGTGCGCATCAAGGCCCAGGTGAATGCTGGTCGCCTTGAGGCAACTGAGGTGAGCTTCATCACCGGTTAGCTAGCAGCCTGTCGGACTCAAGGGAAATCGGCTGCAAAATGACCCGGCCGGTGCATATTTCCCCGCTTTCCTGCACCAATGGAACAACAATTGGCTTGAAAAGCGTGAAAATCTGCCCTCGCCCAGCTCATTTTTCGCTTCGATTCCTTGAGTCCGACAGGCTGCTAGTGTCGCGCATGTAAGCTTTGAAATCTTGCGCTAAACGCTCATTGTGGCTGGCAATAAATGGATAGAAATCCTCCCAAAAGAAAAATGGCGGATCGATACCCTTTGGGGCGAAGGTACGAATTGGACTGCAGCACCTCCTGAGAGAGAGCGTGACGACGGCTGGTAATCAAAACCACATGAGTTGGCCGACTTTGGGGCAACCCAAGATATCGCTCCAGTTGGCGGATGCCCCAATTCGCTGTCAAGCTTGTGCTCGCACAAGATGTCAAATTCTTTGCACGACAACATAAAGTCTGGCCTGTTTTCGTCATCGCCTGCTGGATGGTCAATCGCCTTTTCAAATTTCGCTGGAGCAATCCCAGCTCTTTTGCAAATCTCATCGACCATTCCCTGCCCAATACCCGGAATGTTTTGAATTAGGTAGTGTAGGAACGCCGTAAATTTGTCCTCCGGTCCGAGAGTTGTTGCGACGATGCGAAAGATATTAGTTGTTTGCAAATGAAATTTCTTCCCGATGGCACTTTAGTTTTGATTCAAACAGAGTTCGTGACCATGTTACCCGGTATGCTGGTGCTACGGCTCTATGGGTTTCTCGACTCCGGCTCACGCGTGACAGGCGTCCCCTCGCCGCAACAGCGTTTCGCAGAATCGCCATTTTACGGCTGACGCCAGCCATTTTCGCCTCGAACGGCGCACCAGTGCTAGTGGTTCGTTGTGATTCCTTCGAGACTCAAGTGTGGCACCGCGAACGCTTGGCGATTCAAATCAGCCACCGTATCGATGTCCGCAAAAATCCCCGCATCATCCACATGGATTTCCTCGATGAACAAAGCATCCGCTGTGAGTATTTCACGGGCACCAGTATCACCCGTCAGCGCGAGCAATCTCGTCAGATAGTGAGCGGAAAAACCAACCGGATGCCCGCGTCTGCCGCCGACCACAGGGACGACAATCCGTGCGCCCGCACGCAGCGCATCGACAACCGCCATCACGGTGTCGACCCGAATCGACGGCATATCACCAAGTGCAATTACCCAACCACTCGCGCCAGCCGTCCCCGTCACGCCCGCTGCAATACTGGTGCCCATCCCGTCGTCAGCATGATCGTGAATCACGACCTCGCAACCGGCGGCTTTCAATACCTGAATCAGTTCTGGATCACGACGCGTTACAGCAACCACATTTCCCGGATAGGCGAGGAGCAGACTCGCGGCCGCCGCCTCAACCATCCTGCGTCCATCCGACAGCCGCGCGAGTAATTTTTGGGAGCCGAAACGCGATGCAGAGCCCGCAGCAAGGAGGATGCAGGTGATCAAAGGTCAGGCAGCGGACGATTGCGTGGCGTGGGATGCGGCACGCGCGGGCGACAGCACCAGACCATTTCGCGCGGCGACTAATTCCGCCAGAATTGCAATGGCAATTTCAGGCGGGGT
>JAYVUH010000562.1:0-3646 GCA_043788115.1 Burkholderiales bacterium | reverse complement strand
CTGCTCAATGTCCTAGCGCACGAACTGACCTTATCCGCCAAGGGACCGCGCCTAGACCCCGAGTCGATTTTTGCAGCCGTCGCCGGCGTGCATCGTCGTGCCAAGGGAGCGTACGCCATCGTGGCGATGATCGCCGGTTATGGCCTGCTTGCCTTTCGCGATCCGAACGGGATACGTCCACTCGTCATTGGCAAGCACGAAACAGAAAACGGCGTTGAGTTTATGGTCGCATCTGAGAGTGTCGCACTCGATACCCTGGGCTTTGCGCTGATGCGCGATGTTGCGCCAGGCGAGGCCATACTGGTCGATCTTTCAGGCAACTTTTTTTCGCGCCAGTGCGCGGTCAATCCCAGCCTCAATCCCTGCATTTTTGAGTACGTGTATCTGGCGCGTCCCGACTCCGTCATTGATGGTATCTCGGTCTATGAGACACGCGCGCTGATGGGAAAATCTCTCGGCGAACGGATTTTGCGCCAGCGGCCTGACATTGAAATCGATGTGGTGATCCCGATACCGGATACGTCGCGTCCGTCGGCCGTGGAAGTGGCGCAGGTGCTCGGGGTGAAGTACCGTGAAGGCTTCGTCAAGAATCGCTATATCGGTCGTACCTTCATCATGCCAGGGCAGGCTGAGCGCAAGAAATCAGTCAGGCAGAAGCTGAATGCGATGGCCATTGAATTCAAGGGCAAGAATGTGTTGCTAGTGGATGATTCAATCGTGCGCGGCACAACATCAAAAGAAATTGTGCAAATGGCCCGCGATTGCGGTGCATTAAAAGTCTACTTTGCCTCCGCGGCCCCACCGGTCAGATTTCCCAATGTGTACGGGATCGATATGCCGACTCGCAGCGAATTGATCGCCACAGGTCGTGACGCTGCGCAGATCGCCGAGGCGATTGGCGCCGATGCGGTGTTCTATCAAGAGCTTAGCGATTTGGTGGCTGACGTAGGACGTTGCAATCCGGCGATCAAGAATTTTGATGCCTCATGCTTTGATGGACGCTACATTACCGGTGGTGTCAGCGCCGAATATCTGGCGAATATTGAGGCCACGCGCCACGATAGTGAATTGCGTGGCGCGGAGTTGAGCGGGGAAGCCAATCAGCTCGACCTTGGTTTTTCAACGGTTGATTGAACACCGCGCGATGACAGAAAAATTTCAGTTTGATACGTTGGCGGTGCGAGCCGGGCAACTCCAATCTAATTTTCAGGAGCACTCGGAAGCGCTCGTGCTGACGTCGAGTTTTACCTACGGGAGTGCGGCGGAGGCAGCGCGCAAGTTCGCCAATCAGGAGCCGGGGTTTCTATATTCACGCTTCTCCAATCCAACGGTGACGATGTTTCAAGCCCGCTTGGCCGCACTTGAGGACGCAGAGGATTGCGTGGCCACTGCTACCGGTATGGCCGCCATTGCCGCCTGCGTATTCGGTTTGCTCAAGCAGGGTGGCCACATGGTGTCATCACGTAGTGTGTTCGGTACGGTCGTGCCGCTGTTCGATCAGATCGCCGCGCGCTTGGGTATTTCAACCACATGGGTCACCGGTGCGGATGTCGAGTCGTGGCGCGCGGCGATTCGTCCCAATACCAAACTGTTGTTCTGTGAATCGCCGTCAAACCCGTTGAGTGAGATTACGGATATTGGCGCGGTGTCCGTCATCGCCAAGCAGGCCGATGCAATTTTAGCGGTCGATAATTGTTTGCTCACGCCCGCGTTGCAACGACCATTGCAAATGGGTGCGGATCTGGTGATTCACTCGGCGACCAAGTACCTTGATGGACAGGGACGGGTGTTGGCGGGTGCTGTGTGCGGCAGCAAGGCGTTGATCGAGCCAATTTACAATTATGTACGCACGGCCGGTGCGGCATTGTCGCCCTTCAATGCGTGGGTCTGCTTGAAGGGCATGGAAACGCTGCGGATCAGGATTGACAAGCAATCAGATCAAACACTAGCATTGGCGCGCCTCTTGGAGCAAAAAGCTTCTGTGAAGCGCGTCCACTATGCCGGTTTGGAATCGCATCCCCAGCACGCGTTGGCGATGCGCCAGGCACCCAAGCAGGGGGCAGTGTTGGCGTTTGAAGTTGAAGGCGGTCAGGCAGCGGCGTGGCGCGTAATTGACGCTTGCAAGATGATCTCGATTACGGCAAATCTGGGCGACACCAAGTCGACCATCACGCATCCAGCGACGACAACACACGCACGATTGTCCCCTGCGGAGCGCGAGCTTGCCGGAATATCCGACGGGTTGGTGCGCGTGGCGGTTGGGCTGGAGAGTCTGGGCGATATCGAGCGCGACCTTGCAACGTCGCTAGGCTAGTCTGCGATGAGTCGGGTGAGTGCGCTGATCGCCAGTTGGACCGCGCTAACGAAAAGCATCGGCCATGTTTTTTTGCAGCCGGTACACGACGCGGCTGTCGTCGGCTGGCGTGACAAGAGTTCGCTGCCCTGGCGAACAAGGCTGCTTGTGCTCGAACGCGACTCGCCACTATGGCGGGTGATCTGCTGCATGGCCGTCATGCTGATCGCGATCATTCACTACAACAGTCTGTTTGACTGGTCATCGCGGACGCCCTACGACTTTGATGCCATTCACACTTATCTGCCGATGGCCAGGCAGCTGCTGGCTGACGGCCCGCGCTTTTTTCTGACTGAACGGGGCATCAGCGTACCGCCGTTTGCGGTCGTGTTCCCGGCCTTGTTCGGTGGAGAGATGGGGATCCAGCGGCAGATCAACATGGGACTCTCCGTCCTGATCATCGGGCTCATGTTTCGCACCGGCTATTTGCTCCACTCCGCATTTGTTGGTGTGCTTGCCGCCGCCGCATACGGACTCTCGCCGCATTTCCCACCCTATATGTCGACGGCAAGTGTCGAAGCCATCTATATGTTTTTGCTGGTTGGCACGGTATGGGCGCTGGCGGAGGGATGGCGGGGTGCCAAATGGGGCTATGCCGTTGCCGGCGTCATATTGGGTCTGGCGACCATGACGCGCGCCACCGTGCTGTACTTTCTGCCTCTGGTCGTGATCAGTGCATGGTGGCTGTCAAGCCGACTTGCTGAGCAGGCGTCGCTCTGGCGTGGGCTGCGAAACGCACATCTGATTGCACTGTCGATGGTCGCTCCATTGATCGCCAAGAATTTCTTTCTGTGGGGCGTCACCGCCGTTTCAACCGGTGCCGGTATTGCGTTGCTCAATGGCCACCACCCGTTGACGTTTGGATTTGAGTCGAACTACTTCAACTTTGACTCTGATCACGGGGTGGCGGCAGCGAACGGCATGACGCACCTAGATGTGCGTGCAAATGCCTCGTTCACGGCACTCGCCAAGCACATAATCTCAGAACTACCGACAGCGTTCCTGCTGAAGATGTACGCGTTAAAGACATCCGCCATCCTGTTCGCAACCAATCGGGAGTGGCTGATGCCGGTTGAGTTGCTGCGCGGTTGGCGGGTGGTACTGCTAGTCTTGGCGCTGCCGTCGCTGTTTGCGATGCGGCGCATTCCAATCGTCGGGTATGTGTGGTTGTTCTTCGCGTTCCAAGTTGCGATTCACATCCCCGCGCTTTACGCGCATCGCTATTCAGTGGCGGCGGTTGATCTGCCGCTGGCGGTGTTGTCGGCGATCGGCGTCGGCTTTACGTTGTTCAAT
>JAYVUH010000561.1:0-3408 GCA_043788115.1 Burkholderiales bacterium | reverse complement strand
GGAAAATATTGGTGCCGCCGCCGGATACGCCGACGTTGCCAAGCGCCAACTGCAAAATGCACGACATGCGTACCATCGCATTACCGATCGTGTGCTGGGTCTGGCCCATGCACCACACGACCGTCGATGGACGATTCATCGCCATCGTTTCAGCCACCTTGTACACCTCGGCCTCCGGCACACCGCAGGCTTCTTCCACGGCTTTCGGATTCCACTTTTTCATGACTTCGTCACGGATTTTCTCCATGCCGAACACACGATCATTCAGATACTTTTTGTCTTCCCAGCCGTTGTTGAAGATGTGATAAAGCATGCCGTAGATAAACGGAATATCGCTGCCGGAGCGGATGCGCACAAACTGGTCCGCCTTGGCGGCTGTGCGGGTGAAACGCGGATCAACCACGATCATCTTCGCGCCGGTTTCTTTAGCGTGCAACATGTGCAACATCGAAACCGGGTGCGCTTCTGCGGCGTTGGAACCGATATACATCGCGCACTTGGCGTTCTGCATATCGTTGTACGAATTGGTCATCGCACCATACCCCCACGTGTTGGCCACGCCGGCAACGGTGGTGGAGTGGCAGATACGCGCTTGATGGTCGCAGTTGTTGCTGCCGAACAGCGAGACGAACTTGCGGAACATGTACGCTTGTTCGTTGTTGTGCTTGGACGAGCCAATCCAATACACAGAGTCCGGACCGCTGTCCTTACGCAGCTTCATGAATTTTTCAGTCAACTCCGTCATCGCCTGATCCCAGGAGATCCGCTGATACTTGCCGTTGACCAGCTTCATCGGATATTTCAGACGGTGCTCGCCGTGGCCGTGCTCGCGAACGGCAGCGCCCTTCGCACAGTGCGCGCCGAGGTTGAGCGGCGAATCAAACACCGGCTCTTGACGTACCCAAACGCCGTTTTGCACGACAGCATCGACCGCACAACCGACCGAACAATGCGTGCAAATCGTGCGCTTGATTTCCATCTTGCCGTCTGCCGCGACCATCGGGCCGCTCGCGGCATTTGCCGCGTCTGCTTTACGCATCATCGAGAACGGCAACTGTGAGGCGAATGCGCCAGCACCAGCAACCATGCCGGAGCGCTTGAGGAAAGCACGGCGGTCAACGGTACCGACGAGGCGATTGATGGTGGACGCAAAGGTGCTCTTCTGCACCTGTCCAGCGGACTTTTTGGTTAGCAGCATAGTCGTGCTCCTCGGTTTACAGTTTGGTGGTGTCGTAGTAGCGCTGGATATGCGCGGTCATGCGATAGCCCGTTGCGGTGTCTTCAACCGGCTTGTCAGCCGCCAGCAACTCGGTGACCGGCTGGCCTGTTACCAGTGCCGCCGCACCCGCAACCACACCTGCTGTGCCGAGTGTTGCACCCAGAAGAAAATTGCGTCGATTGGACGTAGCATTTGTTGGTTTCATTTCAGGCCTCCTCGCAAAATTTGATTTCTAAACGGATTTAAAACAAAACAGCGTTACTGCATCTCCAGCGCTTCGAGTTCGACCTCGAAAAACGCGGTGGCAAACGTGGCCACGTGCTTATAAAAGTTTGATTGATGATACGCGCAAATGGCGTTTGTGCAATCGAAAACCCACGGTTTGACGTGGGTCAAAAAAAACTTTTTTTGGCCGTCAAGCGATTGCGGTTTACTGTCGATGTCGCCGAGGATCATGGCGCGCATTACGTCGCATATTGCCGCCAGATGGTCTTCCGGTTCGGGCACATTTTGCGCTCTGACAAAGCCGAGTTCCGCCAGATCTTGCCGCAGTGCAGCAAGTGGCTTTTCCATCATGAACCCAGCCATATAGAACGAGCCGTAAACCATTACGGGCGGCTTGCCCATGCCGACAAAAACGGCGTCATATTCTTCGACGACCGCATCTTCGGGAACGACGTTGCAAGCGTTGGCCAAACGTTGCCAGGTGCTCGACAGCACGCCGACCGGCGGCTCGGCGATGGCGATCGCTTGCAGCAATCTGGCGTCCGGTGCGCGATAGAAAAGACTGGCCAACAATGCGTAGTAATCCGCGCGCGCCTGGTCTTCCGGCTCGATCGATCTAGGTGCCTCAAACTTCACCTCCGCTGTGGTCACGTCGGCTGGGGCGCTCATTCGATCGGCCGTCCCGTCAGAATTGACATCTCGTTCTTGTTCGACATCATGTCCACCACCCGGCAATCCGCACACATCTGCAGGCGCTTGAGGCTGCCCTCGGTCTGGAACATCGAGTGCCCCGCCAGCTTGCCGAGCATGGAATCGATCAGCTTGCGGGTACCGAGCGCTTTGCCGCAAGAGATGCAGTCGAACGGTTCGGTCTCGTTGAGTAACACTTCTTTTTTACGCTGTTCTGTCATCAGCAAACGCGGCACCAACGCAATGGCGTTTTCCGGACAGGTGCTGGCGCAAATGCCGCACTGCACACAATTGCGCTCAAGAAATTTCAACTGCGGTTTTGCGGCGTCTTCGCCACCATCCATCAGCGCCGACTCCGGGCAGGATCCCGCGCAGGCCAGACACATAGTGCACTTGTCCTGATTGACGGCAATCGCACCCCACATCGAACCGGCCGGCAATGCAATCGCAGTTGGTGCTGGCGCATCCTTCGCGTGCTTGGCACACTTTGCTAGGTGCTCGACCGCAAATTCGAGGGTGCTGCGCTTGTCGTTGGAGAGGTGAAAGCTGGCTGGCGCGCTAACGGCGTCGGCGTTGCCCATCGCCGAGACTCGATCTGCCAATTCTGTTGCACTGCACAACGAAAAATGAACGCCGCCATACCCGAGCGCGTTAAGAACGATTTCCCCGGTCTGCATCTCTCGTTTGAGCGCAGCCGCGTAATCGGGCGCTTCGCTGCCTTCCGATACGACGATGACACCGCCGGCACCATACGCCACCGCGCCAAGCAAGACATCGAGACCGATCGAGGCGATGTGCCACGCTTCAACCTGCAATACATTGGCGGCAACCTCAACCTCGGCGAGCGCACTCGCGCCGTCGTCACCATTGTGAAACACGATTACCGGCCCAGCATCAGCGGCGCTCTTGCGCTCGCGGTAACCGCCGAGCAACGCCCGCAATTGTGCGCCGCGATCGGCCACGCGCGGGTACTGATAGCTCATGGCGCCCGACGGACAAACCGTGGAACAAGCACCGCAACCCATGCATAGGTGCGGATCGACTATCACCGTATCACCGGCGCTGGAAATCGCCCGCGTCGAGCATATTTCAATACACTTGTTGCAGCCGCTCTTACGCGAACGACTGTGGGCGCAGATTGATTCTTTATAGGCAAAGAATTTCGGCTTTTCAAACTCGCCGACCATCTCTGGCAGCTCAGCCATTGCCAACTGTAGCGACGCAGCGTTGGTCGACGGCGCATGGAAATATCCTTGCGGCGGCTGCGTCATCGC
>JAYVUH010000560.1:0-9134 GCA_043788115.1 Burkholderiales bacterium | reverse complement strand
GCCCACGTCTGCCGGTATCTGTTCTACTTTAATTTTTTCACCAGCGGCAACACGATACTGTTTGCCCCCGGTTTTTATGACCGCGTACATGGTTAAACTCCAAAGGTTGTTTGATTCTGATCAAGGGCCACGCACGCATTCAATGCAAGATGCACAAGTGCCCGACAGAACTCGCTATTATACGGGTCCAACCCTACCGCGTCAAACCGGTTTTTGACATCAAAACAGGAGCTTAGCGTCGACTTTTGGCCGCGCGAGCCCGATCAAGTAACGCCTTCTGAATGAATCTGCCGCAAAACCCCATCAAGCTCGAGAATATTCGCCGCGTCATCGACACTGACATGGTGGCGGTCGATAGCGTGATTCGTCGCCGACTCGCGTCTGACGTGGTCTTGATCAACCAGATTTCGAACTACATCATTGCGTCCGGCGGCAAGCGTTTGCGGCCAGTTTTGGTTCTGTTAGCGGGCGGTCACTTTTCAGCAAACCCAGACCACACAAGGGAAATGGCTGCGGTCATCGAGTTCATTCATACGGCTACGTTATTGCACGACGATGTCGTTGACGAGTCTTCCCTGCGGCGCGGTCGGCAGACCGCCAACGCCGTTTTTGGCAATGCTGCCTCCGTACTGGTGGGCGATTTCCTATATTCGCGGGCCTTTCAGATGATGGTCGAGGTGGGCTCGATGCGCGTCATGGAGGTGATGGCTGAGGCCACAAATATCGTTGCGGAGGGCGAGGTCCTGCAGCTGCTCAATGTTGGTGATCCGGATACGGACGAAGAACAATACTTCCGGGTGGTGAGGTACAAGACGGCCAAGCTGTTCGAATCCGCCGCGCGGGTGGGCGCGATTCTTGGCCATGCGAATAGTGCTGATGAACGTGCCCTAGCCGACTACGGCATGCACTTGGGAACCGCCTTTCAGTTGATTGACGACGTACTCGACTATTCAGGTGAAGCTGGGGAGACTGGCAAAAACCTCGGCGACGATCTGGCCGAAGGTAAGCCGACATTGCCGCTGATTTACGCGATCCGCAATGGTGACGATGCCGAGCGGCGGCTGGTCCGAGAGGCGATTGCCAACGGCGACCGAAGCAATATGGAAGCGGTGGTGGCGGCGATCCGAGCCACCGGCGCAATCGATTATTCGCGCGCGGCCGCGCACCGTGAAGCCGAAACGGCGATGGCTTCGATTGCCCATTTGACGGATTCGCCGCATAAGGATGCGCTGCTACAATTAGCGTTGTTTGCAGTAGAACGGCGCTTTTAAGCGCAATTAAGGGCAGTAGCGTGCTAAAACGAGGCCTGCATCAAAGCAGTGCTGTTGCCAACTCCGGGGCGCAACTCAATGCCTCACACCCCGACCAATCCCCGTTAGCCTTCGAGAACGTGTGAGGGCTTTTTTGTTTTTGAATGAGTTTTCATGGCCAATGTTTTTCAAGAGCGTATTCTGACCGTCCACCACTGGACCGACACGCTGTTTTCGCTGACCACCACGCGGGATCCGGCATTTCGGTTTCTCAACGGTCAATTCACAATGATTGGCATCGAGGTCGATGGCAAGCCGCTCATGCGCGCCTATTCGATGGTGTCGGCGAACTACGAGGAAACGCTCGAATTCCTATCAATCAAGGTGCCAAACGGCCCGTTGACGTCGAGGCTCAAGGACATCGAACCCGGGCATCAACTGCTGGTGAATTCCAAAGCCGTCGGTACGCTCATCATGCAGAACGTCCTGCCCGGCAAGAACCTCTATCTGCTCTCAACCGGTACTGGTATGGCGCCCTTCATGAGTGTGATCAAGGATCCTGAGACGTACGAGAAATTTGAGAAGGTGATTCTGGTCCACGGCGTACGCCGCGTGGCGGAGCTCGCCTATGACGATTTCCTCCGACACGAGTTGCCCAACAACGAGTTCTTCGGCGAACCGGTGCGCAATCAGTTCATTTACTACCCGACTGTCACGCGCGAGTCGTATCGCAATCAGGGCCGCATCACAGACCTGATCGAGAATGGAAAGTTGCAGGCTGACATCGGCCTGCCACCGATGAGCAAGGAACATGATCGCGTGATGATTTGTGGCAGCCCAGAGATGCTGCGCGATCTGCGGACCATGTTCGAAGCGCGCGGCTGGAACGAAGGCAACATGAGTACGCCGGGACACTTCGTCATCGAGCGTGCGTTCGTCGACAAATAGTCAAATCCCGGGCGACAGGCGCGTGTTCGTCAAGGTCGACGCGGAAAATTCGAGAGTACCCATGTCAGTGCTTTTCGCGCAGAATGCCGTCTCATGATTTCGCTTGAAGGTCTCGGATAATCGTATATGGGAAAAGTTTTGTTTCTGGTGTTGATTGGCGTCGTTATTTGGCTCTTGTTCTTTGCCAAACGTATAGGCAAGGGCAGAGACGACGCAAACTCAGCATCCCCAGCGACCCGGCGCGATGCGCCCGAGCAGATGCGCCAGTGCTCGCGCTGTGGTGTTCATATCCCTCTTTCAGAGGCCTGCGAACTCGCGGGCCAGCGAGGCAAGTACAGCTGCGCGGATCCCGACAACTGTGCAAACCGACCGCGCTAACCACGGCACCGAGTCGCCATCGACCGTGCCGGGTCAGATGAAGTCTGCCCTCGACGCCGACACGGCGTTTGAATCGATCGAGAGCGCGTGGAAGACCCTGACTGCATTTGCGGTCTACCGGCTGGTGATCGTGTTGGTACTGGCGATCATTTTCTGGGGCTTCAGCCGCATTCCGGTAATCGGCGGTGCCTCGCCGCTCATGGCCGCGATCTCACTAGGAACATATCTGGTGTTGTCGGTGGTGCTGGTCCTCGCCACGCAATTTCGTCTGCCACCGGCGACCGCGCAACTGACCATCCAGGTGCTCGTCGATGTGTCGATGCTGACATTGTTGATGCACGCCTCTGGCGGCACGCGCAGTGGTATCGGCATGTTGTTGCTGGTTTCACTTGCGGCCGCGGCTCTGGTTTCGCAAGGCCGATTGGCTTTCTTTCATGCGGCGATCGCTTCGCTTGCCGTGTTGCTCGAGCAGTCTTGGCAATTCCTCTACGGCGACGCCATCGCCACCGAGTTTCTGCCATCCGGAATGCTGGCCACCGGCTACTTTGTCATCGCCGGTCTGGGTTATACGCTTGCCACGTACGCCCGCGGTGCCGCGCAAATTGCGGAGAAGCGTGGCGTGGATTTGGCCAATCTCGCGCAGATCAACGAACTCGTTATTCGCGACATGCAGGACGGGTTTGTCGTGGTCGATGAGGAAGGCGTGATCCGCCAGCACAATCCGCAATCGGCACTGATGGTTAGCGGTTTGAATGGATCGACCGGGCGAGCGCTAGTCGAGGTCGCGCCACAGCTCGACCAATTGCTTAGCGAATGGCGGGCGGATCGCGCACGAATTTTTTCGATCATGCGTGACGCGTCTTCGCAGCGCGACTACCAGCTGCGTTTTGTGGCCATCGGTGAAGCCGAGCTATCGCCAACTGTGGTGTTCCTCGAAGACGCCTCACGCATCCGTTCGCAGGCGCAGCAGATGAAGCTGGTGGCGCTTGGCCGGCTCACTGCTTCGATTGCGCATGAAATTCGCAACCCGCTTTCCTCGATCAATCACGCCGCCGAGTTGCTTGACGAGGGTGCCAAGCGGACCGTTGAGGACGCACGTTTGCTCACGATCATCCAGGAAAACGCGCGGCGGCTCGATCGTCTGGTCGAAGAAGTGCTGTATCTGAATCGACGTGATCGCGCCCATCCGGAAGCCATCGATCTGGCGGTGTTCCTGCCGCGCTTTCTGCGCGAATTCAGCGCCAATGAAAAGCGCCCGTTCGACGCGTTCAAGGTTGATATCGATACGCGGCTGGCACCGCTATTTGACCGCGCGCACCTTGACCAGGTAATGTGGAATCTGGTACGAAATGCAGCGCGCTTTGCCACCATGCAACCCGGATCAGTGCGCCTGCATGTCTATTCGCGAGGCGAGCAGGTCATCACGGAAATCGACGATGACGGTCCTGGTGTCGCAACCGAGGCGTTACCGCATTTGTTTGAGCCATTCTTTACCACCGACTCGCAGGGTACCGGCCTCGGACTCTATATTGCGCGCGAACTTGCCGACGTCAACGGTGCCGCGCTCGACTATGTGGTCGATAATGCGGCTGTTGGTGACGGTGCGCGATTCCGTCTGACGATGAAGGGTGTGCTTGTGCGATGAGTAGCGTTGAATCGAAGCGCGTATTGGTGGTCGACGACGAAGCCGACATCCGTGAATTGGTTGTGCTGACCCTCATGCGCATGGGCATCGAATCCGATAGCGCTGAGAGCTGCGCAGACGCGAAGGCGCGCCTGGCCGAGCGCAGCTACGCGCTGTGTCTCACCGATATGCGGCTGCCGGATGGTGATGGTTTGGCGGTGCTCGGTCATATCGCCGCGAACTACGGCAATACCCCTGTGGCCGTTATCACGGCGTTTGGCTCTACGGATAATGCGGTTGCCGCGCTCAAGGCCGGCGCGTTTGACTATCTCGCCAAGCCGATACAGCTGAAGCAGCTGCGTGATGTCGTGACTGCGGCACTCAACCTGCCGCGTCCGACCGAGCGCGGCATCAAGAAAAACGCCGCGTCCGAGCGTACTGTCGACAGCGTTGTGCCAAGCGTGCAATTGCGGTTGCTGGGTGACTCTGCGCCTATCAGTCGGGCGCGGGAAATGATTGCCAAACTCGCTCGCAGTCAGGCCCCGGTCTATATCACCGGTGAATCCGGCACCGGTAAGGAAGTCGCCGCGCGCACGATGCACGACGATGGTGCTCGACACGAAGCGCAATTTGTTGCGGTCAACTGCGGCGCGATCCCCGAGAGCCTGATGGAGAGTGAATTCTTCGGCTACCGACGCGGGGCGTTCACCGGTGCCGACGCCGATCGGGATGGTTTTTTGCAGGCCGCCGACGGGGGCACGTTGTTCCTCGATGAAGTCGGTGATCTGCCCTTGCTGATGCAGGTCAAACTGTTGCGCGTCATCCAAGAGAAGAAAGTGCGCCGTGTAGGCGACACTGCCGAGAAAATGATCGACTTTCGCATCATCAGCGCGACGCATAAGAACCTTGCCGAGAAAGTGCTGGCCGGCGAGTTTCGTCAGGATCTGTTCTATCGGCTCAATGTGATTGAGTTGAAAATGCCAAGCCTGCGCGAGATTCCGGAGGATATCCCGCTGATGGTCAGCACGCTGGTCGCCATGCTCGCCGCACAATCGGGACACGCGCTACCGACGATATCGGATGACGCCCAACGCGCACTAGCCGACTACGACTATCCCGGTAACGTGCGGGAACTCGAGAACATCCTCGAACGGGCCATTGCCTTGTGTGAGGGCAACACGATTTGCAAAGCCGACCTCTATCTAACTGAATCTGGCAATGACGGGGCAAATCATGCCAACACGCCGGGTGAGCGCAATTTGCCGTTGCACGAATATCTCGACAAAATCGAGCGCGAACAGATCATGAAGGCGCTCGAACAAACCCGTTTCAACAAGACCCAAGCAGCCAAAATTCTCGGCATCACGTTTCGGTCGCTGCGCTACCGCCTAGATCGCCTCGGCATCGAGTGAATGTCGTGGGCAGGTGGTGGTTCGCGGTCGAAGCAACCCGCTGTGTAATGTCAACGTCATCTGCCTGTGTTGAGGGGCGAAAGCAGGCTGTCGCCAGCATCTGCCAGCATCGCGTGAATCGGGTTTCGAAGGCAAAACTCGTTGACTAGCGCGCTTTCCCAAGCATTTTTGGCTGAAAGAGCGCACCGAATCAGGGACTTTTGCACTTCATGTACTACATGAAGTTGCGTCCGCGCAAAAGGCTGTTTTTTCGCCTTTAACGGTCTGATTTTTAAGCCTTTTTCATGCTAAAAATATTTCGCTTGCATGTTGCGAAGTCGCGATATATTGTGTCTCCAACCCTAGCAAACACTACATCTTGTGGATATATCTGTTCCTAACCTAGCTCATAAGGTTGGGACGCGCGGTGGATTTCTTGTGGATAAAACCGCATCGAATTCACCGAGCTCTAGTCGTTGTGGCGGTGCGCCTGCACCGAACACAGCAACGGCTTTAGCCAGATATACCTATGTCTCAAGGCGTTCGCAGGGCTAAGCCATTGTTAGTAAACAAAAAAATAGAATGGAGACCCCCATGAGACTTGGTTCCGATATCGACCCGGTGAACCCTCTAGCAAAGCCTCTGATGACCAGCAGCAACCCGAATTCCACCGGCACCATCGAGTCGCGATATACGGATTACAAGATCATTCGTCGTAACGGCGCAGTTGCCGGCTTTGAACCACAAAAAATTGCCGTTGCTGTCACTAAGGCGTTTATCGCGGTCAACGGTAGCCACGAAGCCGCGTCTGCACGCATGCGCGACCAGGTGCAACTAATCACCACTGCGGTCGTGAATTCATTGCTTCGCCACAAGCCCTCCGGCGGCACGTTTCACATTGAAGAAGTACAAGATCAGGTAGAACTCGCGTTGATGCGGGGTGGCGTGCACGAAGTGGCGCGCTCCTACGTGTTGTATCGTGAGAAGCGCACTATCGAGCGCGCCGCAGCCAAGCAACCCGAGCTGCCAATGGGCGCGACGTTGATTAACGTCACGCTTAACGGGGGACATCGTCCACTCGACGTGGTGGCGCTTTCCTCGCTCATCGAATCCGCTTGTGAAGGCCTGGGTGAGGCTGTTGACGCGAAAGGCATCCTCGACGGTACGTTGCGTGATTTGTACGACGGCGTGCCGATCGACGAAGTCTTCAAAGCCGCCACCATGACCGCGCGCGCCATGATCGAGCGCGACCCGGCGTACAACAAAGTGACGTCACGCCTCTTGATGCACACCATCCGCCGCGAAATCATCGGCGAAGAGGTGACCCAGGCGGAAATGGGCTCGCGCTACGCTGAATACTTTCCGGGTTTCATCAAAAAAGGTGTCGCTGCCGAACTGCTCGACGAGCGCATGCTGCAGTACGACCTCAAGAAACTGGGTGAGGCACTGCACGCCGAACGCGACACACAATTCACCTATCTGGGATTGCAGACGCTGTACGATCGATATTTCCTGCACATCGAAGAAGCGCGCATCGAATTGCCACAGGCGTTTTACATGCGTGTCGCGATGGGCCTGGCGTTGAATGAAGTGCATCGCGAAACGCGTGCCATTGAGTTCTACAACGTGCTCTCCACGTTCGACTTCATGTCGTCAACGCCAACCCTGTTTAATTCCGGTACCCGCCGTTCACAGCTCTCGTCATGCTACCTGACGACCGTGGCCGACGACCTCGACGGTATTTACGAGGCGCTGAAAGAAAACGCATTGCTGTCGAAGTTTGCCGGTGGTTTGGGTAACGACTGGACGCCGGTGCGTGCACTGGGTAGCTACATCAAAGGTACCAACGGCAAGTCACAAGGCGTGGTGCCGTTCTTAAAAGTGGTCAACGACACCGCGGTCGCCGTGAATCAAGGTGGTAAGCGCAAAGGCGCGGTGTGCGCGTATCTCGAAACATGGCATCTGGATATCGAAGAATTCCTTGAGTTGCGTAAGAACACGGGTGACGATCGGCGTCGCACCCACGATATGAACACCGCAAACTGGATTCCGGATCTGTTCATGAAGCGCGTCATGGAAGGCAAAGACTGGACGCTGTTCTCGCCGTCTTCAACGCCTGATCTTCACGACAAATTCGGCAAGGCCTTCGAAGAAGCCTATGTGCGTTACGAAGAAAAAGCTGCACGTGGTGAAGTGAAGCCCTTCAAGACCATCCCGGCAACAAGCCTCTGGCGCAAGATGCTGTCGATGCTGTTTGAAACCGGCCACCCTTGGATCACGTTCAAAGATCCGTGCAATATCCGCTCACCGCAGAATCACGTCGGTGTGGTGCATTCGTCCAACCTGTGTACCGAGATCACGCTCAATACCAACGAAAGCGAGATTGCAGTCTGCAATCTTGGTTCGGTGAACCTTGTTGCACACATGAAGACTGATGCGGCGGGCAACAAGGTGCTTGATCACGAGAAACTGAAACGCACCATCACCACCGCGATGCGCATGCTCGACAACGTCATCGACATCAACTACTACGCGGTGACCAAGGCGCGCACGTCGAACATGAAGCATCGCCCGGTCGGCCTTGGCATCATGGCCTTCCAGGATTGCCTGCATGAACAGCGCCTCCCGTACGCCTCACACGCGGCGATTGAGTTTGCTGATCGTTCGATGGAAGCCGTCTGCTACTACGCCTACTGGGCATCCACCGAATTGGCGGCCGAGCGCGGTACCTACACGAGCTATCCGGGCTCGCTATGGGATCGCGGCATCCTCCCGCAGGATTCGCTGAACCTGTTGCGTGAAGAACGCGGCGGCTACGTCGAAGTCGATATGTCATCGTCGATGGATTGGGATGCACTGCGTGCGCGCATCAAAGAGCACGGCATGCGTAACTCCAACTGCGTGGCCATCGCACCAACCGCAACCATCTCGAACATCATTGGCGTCTCGGCATGTATTGAGCCGACCTATCAAAACCTGTTCGTGAAATCGAACCTCTCTGGTGAATTCACCGTCGTCAACGATTATCTGGTGCGTGACCTGAAAGCGCGCGGCCTGTGGGACGCCGTGATGGTTTCCGACATCAAGCACTTCGATGGTGCGCTCGGTGCCATTGATCGTATTCCACCAGAACTGCGACAGTTGTACGCGACCGCCTTTGAGGTCGATACCAGTTGGGTGATTGAAGCCGCGTCGCGTCGCCAGAAGTGGATCGACCAGGCGCAGTCGCTGAACATCTACATGGCGGGTGCATCCGGCAAGAAGCTCGACGACACCTACAAGCTCGCGTGGCTGCGTGGTCTCAAGACTACCTACTATCTTCGCACTATGGCAGCGACATCCGCCGAGAAGTCGACGGGCCGCGGTGGTGAACTCAACGCGGTATCGGTCGGCGGGGCCATGAACCCCACGGCAGCAGCAGCCGGCGCATTGGTTGGTGCCAGTGACGCTGCCATCGAAGGCGCGAAATTCTGCTCCATCGATAACCCAGATTGCGAGGCTTGCCAGTAGTAGGCCAACCCACGCATCAACCCGCCCGCCCAC
>JAYVUH010000559.1:0-4123 GCA_043788115.1 Burkholderiales bacterium | reverse complement strand
TTGCCGTTGTTGACAATCGGACGGTGGTCGATTGGCTGAGCGAGCGGCGCGATCTTGAGCAACTCTGCGACGCTTGTCATGCCGATGTCGAGCGCCAGTACGAATTGCTCAGACACGCCAAGCAGCGCATTACCCTCAAGCTCAACATTGCTGACATCGAAGGCCGCATTGGCGTGATGGCGCTATCCGATGAGCTTTCCCGACTCGCTGACATGCTGGTCGATGCCGCGCTGGTTCTCGCGTGGCGCGCATTGACCAGCGGGCGGCCAGCGGGAGACTGGCAACCTCCGTCCGGCTTTGCGGTGGTCGGCTATGGCAAATGGGGCAGCAAAGAATTGGGCTATGCCTCCGATTTGGATCTGGTGTTTCTCGTCGATCCAGCCGCAGGCCTGCCCCCTGAGCAAGTCGGCCGGTTGGGCCAGCGCCTCAACAGCTGGCTAAACACCATGACGGCCGGCGGCGTACTGTACGAGACCGATTTGCGCCTGCGTCCAGACGGCGCGTCGGGATTGCTGGTATCGACGCTTGAGGCATTTCGCGACTATCAAACAACGCGCGCGTGGACTTGGGAGCATCAGGCGCTTTCGCGGGCGCGCTGGTGTGCCGGCGACCCGACTATCGCGGCGTCGTTCGATTCGATTCGTCGCAACGTTCTCAGCAAGGTGCGCGACTTGGCCGGGCTGCAGCACGAGATCCTCGAGATGCGCGACAAAATGCGTGCGGAGAAAAAGGACAGGGCCGATTCGCTTGATCTCAAAAATACCGTCGGCGGTATCATCGACATCGAATTCATCGTGCAGTTTTTGATCCTTGCCCACAGCCACGAGCATCCTGAATTTTTGAACAACCTCGGCAACTTTGCGCTCCTCACCCGCGCGGCCGCACTGGGAATCATCGAGGAAGACCAAGCGGCTAGTGTCGCCAAGGCCTATCTGGCCTACCGCGACCGGCTGCACATCGCCCAGAACAACAATGAACGCAAGGCGTGGCTGCGACCAACTGAACTCGTGACCGAGCGCGCGGCGGTCACGACACTCTGGAAAGCGATGTTTGGCCGCCTGACCAATAAGCCCACGGAGTAGCGTCTACAACGACACCTTGCCCGCCAACTTGGCGGCGCCCGCCAGCATTTCCCCTGCGTGTTTGCGGGTGGTCGCGGTGATGGTGACACCGCCCAGCATCCGCGCGATCTCCTCGATGCGGGCTTCGCTTGATAGCCGCTTGATGTTGGTCGTGACCACACCGTCGTGCGCGCCTTTTTCCACCCGAAACTGGTGCGCGGCGCAGGCCGCAACTTGCGCCAAATGGGTCACGGCCAACACCTGATGTCTGCCCTCGTTCTTGGCGCCCAAGCCGCGCAGCAAGCGCCCCACAACTTCGGCGACCCTGCCGCCAATGCCTGAATCCACTTCGTCAAAGATCATGGTTGACACGCCACCGCGGGCCGATGCCATCATCTGGATCGCCAGCGAGACGCGGGACAGTTCTCCCCCCGACGCAATCTTGGCCAATGGGCCGAACGTTTGCCCCTCATGTGCCGCCACCTGGAACTCACAATGTTCCAACCCGTTGGGCCCGGCTTCGCGCGCGCCGAACTCGACGCCAAAACGTCCACCCGGCATGGCGAGCTCCTGCAGCGATTTGGTAATCTCCGCCGAAAAATTCTTCGCCGCACCCTGACGCGCGCGGGTCAGCTTTTTGGCACTGTCGCGGTAGGCGGTTTCGGCCGTCTGCTCGCGCGCCACCAGATCATCGAGAGACTGCCCACCGCCGAGCGACGCTAGGCGGTCACGCTTTTGCTGCAGAAATTCGGGAATCCGTAGCGGATCAATCCGAAACTTGCGCGCCGTTTCGAGTACACCGGAAATTTCGCGATCACGTTCTGCCAGTTTGGCCGGATCGACCTCAAGCCTGCGCAAGTAGTGCCTGAGACTGGATACGGCTTCGCTCAGTTCCACGCTGGCGCTGGTCATCAACGCATGGATATCGCCAAGCTCGGCGTCCGACTCTGCGACGCTACCCAAATCCGCCGCTAGGTCTTCGACCTTGGATATCACTGCGTTGTCACTTTCTGCCAGCCCGTCGATGGCCGTCTCGGCCGCGCTGATCAAACTCGCCGCATTCGCCAGCCGACGCTGATCCGCCAGCGTTTCTTGCCATTGCGCTGTGCTGAAGTTGAGTTTCTCGAGGTCACCTATTTGCCACGACAGATCTTCAAACTCGCGCGTGATGGCCGCCTCATTGGCTTCACGCGCTGCCCGTATGCTCGCAATTTGCGACCACTCGCCATAAGCCGTGGCAACCGCCTCGCGCAATGCGCCATTGCCCGCAAAATCATCGAGTAACGCCAACTGCGCGTCACGCCGGATCAGCGTCTGGTGTTCGTGCTGACCGTGAATATCAACCAGCCGCTCACCAAGATCGCGCATCTGCGAAAGCGTCACGGAGGACCCATTGATGAAGCCCTTCGAGCGTCCACTGGCGTCGATCACGCGGCGGAAGAGACACATATTTACGTCGTCGTCAGCTAGGTCATTGTCCACCAGCCATTGGCGCGCCGATTCAATACTGACCAAATCGAACTCCGCGGTGATTTCAGACTTTGGCTGCCCCACGCGAACCGGACTGCCATCTGCGCGCGCGCCGAGTGCGAGCGAAAGCGCGTCAATCAATATCGATTTGCCCGCGCCTGTTTCGCCTGTCAATGCGCTGAATCCCGATTCAAAATCGAGCTCGAGGTGATCGACGATGACAAAGTCGCTAATGGTGAGACAACGGAGCATGTTGACGCCGGTCGGTGAATGGCTAAGAGTTGCGCTCTGCCCAATGCAGCTTGCTGCGCAACATGGCGTAATAAGAATGCCCGGTGGGATGCAACAACGTCAACGGGTTCGCGTGCCCGCGTACCACCACAACGTCATCGGTCTCAGGGTCAAAGTACGACTGCACATCAAAATTGACGCGCGCATTGCTGCCGCGCACCAATAAGATCCTGACCTCTGACGAGCTCGGAATCGCGACGGGCCGATTGGACAAGGTGTGGGGTGAAATTGGCACCAGCGAAATCGCCGGCAGGCTGGGGTGCAAAATCGGTCCGCCGCTCGACAGGGCGTAGGCGGTCGAGCCGGTCGGCGTCGACACAATCAAGCCATCCGCGCGCAGGCTGTAGACAAACTCGCCGTTGACCTCAACCGCAAACTCAATCATCGAACCCATTGCGCCACGGCACACCACAACATCATTGAGCGCGACGGTAGAAAAAATTACCCGGCCGTCGCGCACGATCTCGCCGTCAAGTAACAGCCGCGCTTCAACCGTGTAAGCACCGTCGAGCATCGCGCTGAGCAGTGATTCGGTCGAGTCCGCCGGAATGTCGGTGAGAAAACCCAAGGTGCCCAAATTGATGCCAATCAACGGGACGCCGGCGTCTGCCACCCCACGGGCAATGCCCAACAGCGTTCCGTCGCCGCCCAGCGCAATGGCCAGATCCGCACCGTCGAAGACTTGCTCAAAGGGAGCCACAACATCGGCCGGCGTTCTGGCCAATGCCGCTGTGCGTTCGTCCATGTGCACACGAACGCCACGTTTTGCCAGAAATGCGTGCAAGACGGCAAGCGGCTCCGCCACCCCCGCGCCGTCGGGCTTGCCAATGACGGCCACCGTATTGAATTTTTTCGCCATGCCTTGATTAAATCACACGACTCGGCATCGATCGCTGGCTAACCATGACACCGCAGGCAAAATTGCCTGCGGGCGACGGCAAACGTGATTTTTCCCCGTCAAAGGCAAATTTTTCTTACAATCACCCCATGATCAATGATCGCGCCCAAACCCTGCTCAAGTATTTTGTCGAGCGCTACATCGCCGACGGCCAGCCGATCGGGTCGCGCACGCTGTCGAAATTCTCGGGGATGGAGTTGTCGGCCGCGTCGATCCGCAACGTCATGGCCGACCTTGAAGAAATGGGCTACATCACCAGCCCCCACACCTCAGCAGGGCGGGTGCCAACGCCGAAGGGGTACCGGCTGTTTGTCGATACGCTGTTGACGATCCAGCCGCTCGAACAGCTCGAACAGCAAGCCCTGCGCGACCAGATTCGACCTGACGATCCACGCCAGGTTGT
>JAYVUH010000558.1:0-5638 GCA_043788115.1 Burkholderiales bacterium | reverse complement strand
GCCGTGAACTGGCTGCCCTGGTCGGTGTTGACGATCTCGGGCGTCCCGTAGCGGGTAAACGCCTGCTCGATCACCTCCCGGGCATGGCAGGCCTCCATGGTGGTAGCGACCTTGTGCGCCAGCACCTTGCGGCTGGCGACATCGACCACTGCTGTGAGATACACAAAGCCCCGAGCCATCGAAATGTAGGTGGTGTCCAGCGCCCACACCTGATTGGCACGCGTGACCGGCAGATGGCGCGGCAGGTACGGGTACACCTTGTGACCGGGCGTCCGCTTGCTGGTGCCCGGCTGCGGCGCCAGCGCTTCGATGCCCATCCGCAGCATCAGCGTTCTGATGTGGCGCCGCCCGGCGCGGATGCCTTGCTTGGCCAGTTGGTCGCGCAACTGGCGAGTTCCCATAAACGGGTGCTCAAGATGCAGTTCGTCGATCTTGCGCATCAACGCCAGATCAGCCGGGCTGATCGGCTGCGGCAGGTAATACACCGTGCCCCGGCTGATGTTCAACAGTTCGGCCTGGCGCGTGATGGAGAGTTGGTGGTTACGGTCGATCATGGCTTTGCGCCCACTCAGTTGCCAAATGCGCCCGCTTTGGTGAGCGCGCCTTCCAAAAAATCATTCTCCAGTGCCAGTTGGCCGATCTTGGCGTGTAGCGGTGCCAGATTCACCGGTTCGGGCCGGCTGCCGCTGTCAAACACTTCGGCGGCACGTTCAAGCAACTGCCGCTTCCACTCGGTGATCTGGTTCGGGTGCAATTCAAACGTCTCGCACAGCTCGGCCAGTGTCTTGTCTTCCCGCAGCGCCGCTAAAGCCACTCTGGCTTTGAACGCTGGGTTGTGGGTGCGGCGCGTGCGCCGTCCCGATGCTTTCACTTTCCTCTTGACCATCAGAAACTCCTTTTTGCCAGAACATCATCGTTCCGCCTTTATGCCCAGAGTTTCCACTTATAACGCTGTTCAAATTTGCGCAGCCACTTCTGTTTGCCCGGGCCCGTCTTCAACAAAAGACCGCGCACGCCATGATTTTTCAGTCCACTCAGTTGCAGCGATCCGTCAGTCGTGCCACCGTCTACGATGATGATGTCGGCGAGGTCGTTAATCTTGAGCGCAGCCATCCTTGCCAGCAGACTCGTGACACGTTGACCTTCATTAATGACTGGGATCACGACGCACCACGGGTAATCCCCCCATAAAGAGCGAGAGCGGGAAGTAGAAACTAAGCGGCCATGGCCAGCCGCTGATGCGGGGTGAAACCGCCCAAGGCCATGTTCGAGAATTCGTGATTGGATGACCATAGCCTTTCGGTAGCGAACGACTGTACTTCCTCAATGGTGTCGAACAGGGGTCTCATAGTGCGGCTCGCGCGTTTTGCGAGCGTTCAGGTTGCAGCAAGATGCGCATTGAACGCGCTGATGATGCGAGCGGCGGTGATGCTGGAGTTGTCGGCGTCGCCCCGGTAGTTGCAGTAGTCCGATGCGGTGGAAATGACTTTCACGCCCAGGCCGAAAGTTTCGATTTCCGGGGCCGAGGTGGGCGCGTAGAAGCTCAAATTACGCACGCCGCGCGCGACCGCCAAATGTAGCGCCAAGCTGTCGGTGGAGATCAAGTAGTCTTGCGCGGCGAGGGCTGCGGCCAAGTCAAGGATGGAATCCGACGTGCTCGCCGAGGCAACGAGGTTGCCGTAGGGGGCCGCCAGCGCGGTCAATTCGGCATGCACGTCACCCTCGCCAAAGAGCGTGATTTGTGTTGCCCTGCCGCCGGGACGCGCGTCCACCAACGCTTTCAGGAGGGGTGCTGCCTCCTGGCCAGGCAAGGCTTTTGATTTCCAGCGGCCGCCCGCGAACGGGTTGACGCCTATGTGAAAGCGGCCGTCACGGCGCAGTGTGGTGCGCCAGCGCGCTTCGATCTGCGTGCTGTTGTGAAAGTCGCCGCTCGAAATTTCAATGCCCATCATGCCGGCGTAAATTTGCGCATGCGAGCGCTGGTTCTCGATCTTCATTTGATCGGCGCGTTCTTTGCCGAAGATAGAACACAGGCCCATGTCGAACCATGCGGCCGCGTTCGCGCTATAGCCCACGCTGCCGTCTGGTTTGATTAGCGCACCCAAAAAGAAATCGGTTTTCACGGCGGTGGCGGCGGTGGCGGCGTCCAACTCATCATCAAACGAATAGACCGCCGCAAACTTCATCGCCGGGATTTGGGAAGGCGCGGTCATCACGTTGTAAACCCACGGGTTAAAGCGCAGCAAGTCGGCGGCCATGGGTGCGGTGAGCCACCAAACTCGAAGACCGGCGCCGTACTTTTTGTGCAAGCCGGGCAAGGCGAAGGCAGTGCGTACGACGTCGCCCAAGGCGCCGTGTTTGATGATGAGGATATCGGCCATAGATGAGAGGCAAGGAAGGGAAGATTGCGCGAATAGCACCAGATGCGGAATAATAACCACATGAGCGCACAACCTAATTCCAACCTCCCATTCGCCAATTCACCCACTGAAGATTTGCTTTATCTGGTTCATCGCATTCCGTATCCGCCGGATAAGGGCGACAAGATTTCCAGCTACAACTATTTGCGCTATTTCTCGGAGCGCTATCGCGTTCATTTGGCGACGTTTATCGATGATCCGGCAGACGAAAAGTATCGCGAAGCGGTCGAAAAGATGTGTTCCAGCAGCTGGATCGGCAAGCTCAACACCAAGACCAAAATCCTGGGCGCGGTAAAAGCCATATTGACCGGCAAGGCCATCAGCGTGGCTTCCTACGAAAATAGTGCGCTGAGTGCGTGGGTTGCGGCAACCGTTGCCAAAAACAATATCAAGCATGTGCTTGTGTATTCCTCCGGCGTGGCGCACTACGCGATTCGCCCCGAGATCAGATCGGTGGTCGTTGACTTTGCCGACGTGGATAGCGAAAAATGGCGGCAATACGCGCGCACCAAGCCCTGGCCGGTGTCGTGGTTGTACGGGCGCGAGGCTTCCAGGTTGTTGGCCTATGATCGAAAAATTGCGGTAGCGGCCAAGAGCGCGGTGCTGCGTACCAAGCCCGAGGGCGAGCTGTTCGCCGAGTTGGCCCCCGAGACCAAGCCGTACATCAAAATCGTGAATAACGGCGTGGATGCGGAGTATTTCTCGCCTGAGCACACGCTCGAATCGCCCTACGCCGCCGATGCGCAAGTGGTGGTTTACACCGGCGTCATGGACTACTGGCCGAATGTGGATGCGGTGACCTGGTTTGCGCAGGAAGTGCTGCCGCTATTAAAGCGCACCCATCCGAAATTGCAGTTATATATTGTCGGTTCGCGCCCGTCACCGGAGGTCAAGCGCTTGGCTGAGGCCGATAACGCGGTAATCGTGACCGGCCGGGTGCCCGATGTGCGGCCGTATGTCTCACATGCAAAAGTGGCGGTGGTACCCAACCGCATTGGGCGCGGCGTTGCAAACAAATCGCTCGAAGCGCTGGCGCTTGGCAAAGCCTTGGTGACTAACGAAATTGCAGCGTTTGGCCTAGAGAGCGTGATTCAGGGCGAAGAGTACGTGACAGCCCGAGACGCCGAGAGTTATGCGCGCGAGGTGGCCGCGTTAATCGACGACCCGGCCAGGGCTGCGAAGATGGGCGCGGCCGGTCGGCTGCGGATGCTAAACGACTTTAATTGGGATCGCAACATCGCGAAAATTGAGGGCTGGCTGCGTGGCGGCGCATGAAATTTTGTGCCAAAGATTAACAGCGGCGGAACTCTCGACCACGGACCAACTCGTTGTATCAACGCAAAGCAGTAATTTCCGCTTTTCCTGCCAAGCGTTTGTGTTCGCGGGCACCTGGCGATGAAGCGGATAAACTATCGCCGGGCGGGTTGGGGTTGCACTTGCAGTCATGACCGGCCCCCATAGGCCGCACCGTTTAAAAGAAGCGAAGTCCGTCAAACTATGGCGAAAGTCCCTCGGCGGGTTAGCGCTTTGGTGAGCGCGCCTTCCCAAAAATCATTCTTCAGTGCCAGTTGGCCGATTTTGGCGTGCAGCGGCACGAAGTTCATTGGTTCGGGCTGGTTGCCGCCGTAAAACACCTCGGCGGCACGTTCGAGTAATTGCCGCTTCCATTCGGTGATCTGGCTCGGGCGCAGTTCAAACGTTTCATACAGTTCGGCCAGCGTCTTGTCTTCTCACCGTGCCACCAAGGCAAGCTGCGCCTTGAACGCTGCGTTGTGGGTGCGGCTCGTGCGCCGTCCCGATGCTTTCACTTTCCTCTTGAACATCAGAAGCTCCTTCTTGCCCGAACCTAATCGCCCCGGCTTTATGCCCATAGTTTTTACATATCACACTGTTCAAATTTGCGCTGCCACTTCGCATCGATCATCACACGTGTATTACGCACAACAGGTAGTACACGAGTGAGCGTACCGGCCTTGCGCCGCGTAGAAAAGCGTTTGCAAATGCACCGCGCGCAACCGCCCTGTTACCTTTCCAGTAGTGGCGGTAACCGTGGTCGAACTCGGTTTGGCCAATACGCCGGTCAAACTCCCTTTCACTGACCAGTTTAGAATTTTCGGGATCAGCCAATCCCCATTTTTCGCGGGCGGCCAACAGGAGTCGCGCCAAATGGTTTTCCGCAGGAATGCGTAGCATGGTACTTTGGCCGTGAAAACGATACAGAGCGATCTGTCCGGCCAGACAGTGCATTTCGGTTGTACGCGAAGCGCGCAGCCAAAATTCGTAGTCCTCTCCAATACTCATTTCCTCACTGAGTAGCCCAACCGAGGAAAAAACAGATCGCCGCACCAACGGGGTAGTCATGCCAATTAAAAGCCCCATCAATAGCGACGTGTAGACCCAACCCGAACGGCTGGGATCGCACGCACAAAGAGCTGACACATCTAAGGTCAGGTCGTGCGCTGGCAAAAATTGTCCGTCAGCATCAGCGTACCAACGTTTCATTTCGCCAAAGACCACACCGACGCCCGAATGCTTTTCAAGGTATCTCACTTGAGCCGTCAATTTGCCTGGAAACCATACATCATCGGAATCCAGGAAAGCGACAAACCGGCCCCGTGCCTCTCCTATACCCGTGTTTCTTGCACGTGAAACGCCCACCGGCGGAAGATGAATGACTCGAACTCGAACGTCTTGCGTGGCAAATTGATCATAATCAAAATCGGTTGAGCCGTCATCAACTATCAGGAGTTCGATGTCACGAAAATCCTGGCTGAGCACACTCTGCACGGCATCGGGGATGAAGGCTCCGCCGTTACGAACCGGCATCACGACGCTGACGGTTGGCGGTGGGAGGCGAGTGTGCTTCGTCATGTATGTCTGTTTGTCAGGCAGTAGGAATTCTGGCAGATTCAGGTCGACGTAATCTGATGTTCAAGATTGAATCGAAAACCGGTCCAAGGCTGCTGGGCGGCCTGGCTGAACAGCAAGTTCGCGCACTTCGGGGGAAATCGGTTTGATTTGCTCATAGCTGCATTCTCTCAAGTGCCGGAGTCTTCGACCCCCTCCCGGGCGATTCAATGCGCCGTATTCAAACCAACACTTCTGGGGCTGCGGGATGACCAAGAAAATGAATCGGGCTGGCACTTGCTCCGTAGGCTCCAGACTGAAAAACCACCACCAAATCTCCAATCGTGGCTTCGGGCAACAGAATTTGATCT
>JAYVUH010000557.1:0-14221 GCA_043788115.1 Burkholderiales bacterium | reverse complement strand
TACGGCCTCGTCGATGTCACAGTCGGCCACGAAGTTCGCTACGGCACCAGTACACTGTCCTACGTCGCATTTGGACAGGCGTTCCGGCAGGACGGCGCGTTCGTCGACACCATTGCGAACACCCGCATCACCAACGACCGCAACAGCGGCGGCGCAACGATCGACTGGCGCACCGAAATTGCCAGCAATGCGCAGTTGACACTGGGCATGCAAGGGTCGGTGTATCGGTATCGCAGTAATCCTACCCAAGACACCGACCAGGGCACCTTGAACGCAACGATAACCGTTCAACCGGAGGCGTTCTATGGAAGCACCTTTGGCGTTGGGATGTTTGGCGGCAAGGACCGCGCCAAACGCCCGCTAGTCGCCGGCACTTCCACTGACGTATCGCGTCGCAATCTAGGGCTGCGGATGTTCGCGCAGACTGATCTCCGCAACCCAGTTAGTGCGACGGCAGCAATTGGCTTTTCGCAACGACGTGATGACTCGCCTTTTGCGCGCGCCACCCTCGTCGAGTACGGGCGCGACCGCCTACTCGACGCGAGCTTGCGCCTGACCTGGCGCGTTGCCGATCGCTGGGCGGTAGTTCCATATGTTGCATATGTCCGCAATCAATCCAATATTGCGCTTTACAATTTCAGCAAATCCGAAGGCGGCGTCATGATCCGCTTCGATATCCAATAAGGAGACGGCCATGATCGCGTTCTTGAACCAGCCTCTCATAAAAAACCAGCTTCGCTTAGCGTTCTGCCTCTTCGTCCTGTCCGTCGGGTGCATATTGCATGCGACTGTTGTACAAGCGCAGGCTGCGGGCACCGTGCAGTTTGCCTCGGGCACCGTGTCGTTACTGCGCAACAGCACGCCAATCACCCCGGCGCCAGCCCGCGCAACGATTATCAATACCGGTGACGTCATCATCACTGATGTCGACGGGCACCTGCAATTGACGATGGTTGACGGTGCGTCGATATCAATACGGCCAGGCTCACGAATGGTGGTCGAAAAGTATGACTACAACCCGGCCAATCCCACGTTGGGAGACGCGGTCGTCTCACTTGTTACCGGCACCCTGCGTGTCTTTACCGGCGAATTGGTCAATCGTAACAAAGACCGGTTCCAGATGAAGACGCCATTGGCAACACTTGGTATCCGCGGATCTGGAAACGTGCTGGCGCACTTTGAAACCACGGGCACCATCAACCACACGCTCACCGGCGCACACAGCGTCACCAACCTCGTCGGCGGTGCGTCACGTACGCTGGTCTCGCTACCCGGACAAACGATTCAAGTGTTGCCTGGCCAAGCGCCCCGCTTTATCCCAACGCCTGCCTTCATTTTGGCGGCCGCATCGACGGCCGTAAAAGCGGCAAGCGGCAGCGAGCCTGAGAAAACCGACGGGTCGCAATCGCAGCCTGCCGCGGCTGTTGCACCCGTGTCGGCAAACGCCACAACGACCAACCCGGCGGTCGCTGCGGCGCAAGGCGCGGTTACTGCCGCTGCCACCACCACAGTACTGGCAAACACCACCGTCACCAACGTAACCGCCTACTTCCGCACCGCATTCCCGCTCACCACGGGCGGGTTTCAGGGCGTGTTTCCACAAGGGGGCGGCGGCGCGGTGTTGAATTCGGCCGGACAACTGGTCGCACTCCCCGCGACGCCCTTTTCTACCTTCCTCAGCGGACCGGGCGCGCAGCCAGTGGGATATACGTCTATCAACATCGCCAACGCAAACGTACGTCTGATCGACGGAACACATCGTGACGGGTTTCGCACCAGCGACGGCAGTGTGGTGATTGGCCGTTGGGAAGGTGGTTCAATCAGCGTAACGGATAACGGCGTGCCAAATTCGGCTGCGACTCTATATGCAATGGGTCCTCGTAGTCTTTCCTATGTGGTACAGCAGGGCACACCATCGGGAATCGCGGCCTCATTTACCGGCACCACAACATACTCGCTCGTGGGAGCGACCGCGCCGACGGACGCCGCCGGCAACGCGGGACGACTCAACAGCGCGAGTGTCGCCTTCAACTTCTCGGCACTGACCGCATCGCTGAACGCATCGCTTTCGGTCAACAACCAGAACTTGACGCTAACCGGCACGACCAATTTCACCAGAGACGGCATCAACCCTAATTGGTCGCGCACCTCCCCAACTGGTCCAGCTAGCCTAGATATAGCCTGTACAGGCTCCAATTGCGCCAGCGTCGGCTACACCGGCGTCGCCAGTACATCGCTCGCAGGTGGTAATGGTGGCTTCGCTGCGGGTCAATATCGCATCGTGCCCACCCGCCAGTCCGGCAGTGGATTTTCCGACCAGATCACGGGTGTATTTGCCCTTCAGGCGGGCGCGATCCCCACCATCGGCATCGTGCTGCCACAAAGCGGTACGGCCAACCTGGTGTGGACAGGAATCACCAACGGTGCACCCACCAATACCGTCAACGGGCTGACGGTGGCCGGCACACTGCAAGCCAACTTCTCGACGCGGACCGTGAGTTTTACGGCTAACGTCGGTGGCACTGGGCCTAATACCGCCGCACTGCCAACGTTTACCGCGACAGCAACCAACGCACCGATTGTCGGCATTGGATTCAGCGCCTCAACGACGCCAGGCGCCAACGTCGGCGCGCTGACGGTGACCTGCGCAGGCGCTGCCTGTGCAGCAGCGACCAGCCGTTTCGGTCGTTTTGACGGGTTCTTCTCCAACAACACTGGCACCAGCGGTTCAGCCACCGTGAATATCGGCGACAGCGCAACCAGTTACTTTGGCAACGCGACCTTCGGTGCTGCCGCTGCTCCGTCCGCGCCACCTATCGCCGCGCCGAAGCCAGGCGTACTTGTATACGGTGATGTAGCGATCATCGCTGGCAGTGGCGTGTTAAATCGACCCGCGCCGTTGAATGGCGCACAGGCTGTGGCCACAAGACAATGGCGCAACACGGGTAGCGCTGAACGCTAGTCGGCGCGCGTCATCCCGATGTCGGCCCGAGGGGAGACATCCCTTCGGGTCGTTTCATGTCTGCCGCTAGCGTGCGCCAAACAAACGCCGGACACCCAGCCATTGCTGGTGCCAGAACTTATCGCCGTAGTCTCGGCCTTCAAGCTGATCACGCACGCCAGTCGCGGGATACTCACGTTCCATGTTCGCCGTACCAAAGAGCACATCCCAAATCGGAAACAGCACCGCAAAATTGCAGCCTTGCGCGCGGCCCTCGTGACCCAGTCCGATCGCATGATGCACGCGGTGAAAGCGTGGGCTGACCAAAACATACTCGCCGAGCCGACCGAAACTCATGCGCAGATTGGCGTGCGACAGACTTTCCACGACGCGTGACGCGACCACCAAGGCAATGAACTGTGCCGGCGGCACGCCGATCAACAGCGCCACGAGCGCGTGCGCCCCATCGATGAGCACGTCGTCGAGCAGGTGGTTGCGATCGTCGGACCAAAAACTCATCTCGCGCTGCGAGTGATGAAGCGCATGCAACGACCACCACCAGTTAAACCGATGCTGGCCGCGGTGCAACCAGTAGGCGACAAAATCGAGCAACACCAGATAGAACAAAAACGACCAAAGTGGTTGGGTCGTTAGCCATGGCAGCGCGTCTTCTAAATTGCGCGGGATGATGTCGTGCATCCTGAGCGCCCCATCCAGCGCATCAACTGCGGGCATCAGCAGGAAGAACAGCAGCAGCGGCACAAAGCCGAGGCGATGAAGCATGGTGTAGAGCGCATCCGTCTTCTTCCATTCGGTATGCGGCTGCGCTTCCACCGGGCGCCATTTCTCCAGCGCACCAATGAAGATGGCGAGCAGCGTGATCTCGATGGCACCGACCAGAAAAAATTCAGTCGCGCTAAACGCCCGCTCGGCTTCGCCGCCAAGTTCAAGCACATAAAGCACCGGCAGCACACCGGACTCAAACACGTGCTGGTGAAGTTCAGCGAACAGTTCTTGCATCCAAGCGATCATTTGCCCGCGGCGCCTTTGAAATCAGGGTGTTCGGTAATCCGCGCAAAACAAAAGCCTTTTTCTTTGAGGCCCGTGATCAGTGTATCGAGCTTTGGATACAATGCGTCTTTGCGCGACCAGATGCCCAGGTGCCATAGCAGGATGTCGCCGCTACGAATGGTTTTCAATTGCTTCGCGATCAGGGCGTCACTCGGATACTGTTCACTCGGTAACTCATCACCGGAAAACCCGGCGGGCGACCACGCGACGTGCTTGTAGCCGCACGCTTCGGCAAACTTGGTGGTATGGGGTGTGAGTTTTCCGCCAGGCGCGCGCCAGATGGGGTCAAGACTTCTACCCGTCATTTGCTTGAACGCCTCGTCGCTGCGACGAATTTCACCGCACACTTGCGCGGCATTGAGTTCCTCTCCCGCCGACTTTCCCCAGGGCACATATCGCACTTTGTCTTGGCCAACGTCGGCACGGAAATACCAATGCCGCCAAGTATGCGAACCAAAGGCGTGACCTTCATCGGCGCGCGCCTTCCAAAATGCGCCCCACGCAGGATCGAGCGATGTATCACCACGCTGCGTCTTTTCGTTGGCGAGGAAAAACGTCGCCTTGACGTTGTGTTTCTTAAGGATCGCCGCCATCTCTTCGGCGGGCGCCATGTGGCCGGTATCGATGGTGAGATACGCGATGGATTTACAGGCCGGTTGTGCGAACGCTGTCCCGACCAGCATCGACAAGGCGATCAGCGCTGTCGACGCACGCTGCCGCGATCCGGCAAGCGACGTCACGCTGTCACTTGCGTGCAGCATGGCCCATGAAGTAAATCCCGTGCGGCGAATTGCCTACAGGGATCTGCTTGGAAATTTGTTTGGTCGCCATATCGATGATGGTGACCTTCTTGGCCCAACGCGACGTCACCCACAACTCTTTGCCGTCCACGGTGAGTTCCATGCAGTCCGGGCCGCCCGGCACTTTGATGGTGTCGACGACCTCGAGTGTCTGCTGGTCGATAATGTTGACCGTGTTGGAGACCCGATTGCTCACCAGAATGCGACGGCCATCACCCATGGCGATGAAGTTGTGCGCGCCTTTGCCGGTCTTGATTTTCTTGATCGTCCTTCTGCTGGCAAGCTCCACGACTTCAACGTAGTCCGCGCCCGTCATACCGATCAGCGCGTATTTATCGCCCGGTGTCACCCACACGCCTGCCGGCATTTGGCCTACGGGTATGGTCCATTTGAGCGCCTGCGTTACCAGATCGATGACCGCAAGTTCATTGGAATCTTGCAGCGTGATGAGCGCCAGCTTGCTATCTGACGTAAAGCCCACGTGCGACGGTGCCTTTGGCGTGGCGATGCGCTTCACTAACTTGAAATCACCATCGTAGATATCGGTACGATTGAGTCTAAGCGAAACCGAGACGAACCATTTCTTGTCCGGCGAAAAACCGATCTGGTAGGGATCCGAAATCTTGTCGATCCGCCGCTTGATCTCGCCCGTCTTTGGATCAAGCAACACCAAGTCATTCGATACTGCATTAGCGACGATCAGGTACTGGTCATCCGGCGTGGCCATCAAGTGGTGTGGCTCTTTGCCAACCGGTATGCGTTTGATTTCCTCTTTTTTTACCTTGTCGATGATGCTGACGGTGCCGTCGCCTGAGTTAAGCACGATCGCCACTTGCGCGCCTGCATCTGCCGGGACCACACAAAAACCAATCAACAGCACGGCAACTGCGCACGTCGCACGACCAAATTTCGCAGCAAAAACTGTATGACCGATCACGCTGTATATCCCAAAAAAGTAAGGCGTCAAAAAAGTGCCGTATGCTACCATGCTCTCTATGAAAAACGCCTCTTATGCTAGCGATGTTGACATGAAGTTGGACGCTGGAGTGCCGATCGAGTTCACCACTTTGTTGTGCACATGACGCACATTGCGCCGCGTTTTTGCATTCAGTGCGGTAGCGACCGGATCGTGCAGCGTGTCCCCGATGACGATGACCACGCGCGCGACATTTGTGTTGCCTGCGGCCACGTCCACTATTTCAATCCCAAGATTGTGGTCGGCGCTCTGCCCGTCTGGCAGGGCAAAGTGCTGCTTTGCAAGCGCGCCATTGAGCCCCGCTATGGCAAATGGACATTGCCCGCCGGCTTTATGGAGGAAAACGAGACGCTCGAAGACGGTGCTGCGCGCGAGACGCTGGAAGAAGCCGGCGCGCGAATACAGATCGACGGCCTTTACACCGTGATTTCGTTGCCGGATATCTCACAGGTGTACATGCTTTATCGCGCCCAACTCGTCGATCTGGATTTTCAAGCGGGCACCGAAAGTCTCGATGTGGCGCTGTTCGACGAGAGCCTTATTCCATGGGAAGAGCTCGCCTTTCGCACCATTTCTACGACGCTGCGCCACTACTTCAGCGACCGACAAAGCGGCCTTTTCCCAGTTCGCAGCGAAACACTGCGGCATCAAACATCACTAAAACCCTAGCATTGGCGGGCGTTTCCAGACTAAATAGTCTGTAAACGCCCGCCAAATGGCGAGTTTGTGTTTTTTCCTATCGTCGATGAAAGAACGTCACAGCCTGATGCCTTGAGCCACGCGTTTCCTGCAACACCATCAACGGCAACTGGCCGCTACGCATCCTTTTCAATCGGCAAGTTTTGGGAACGCGACATCAGGCGCTTCCCCAGCAACACCGTCTGCGTGTGAATCGCCACCGTATCCTCAATGTTTCGCGCGTAACCACCCGCCATGGCAATGGCGACCGGCAGATCGCGCCTCGCACAGGTGGTGAACACCAGTTCGTCGCGCCGCTGCAAGCCACCCATGGATAACTTTAAGCGTCCCAACCGATCGTCGTCGTACGGATCGGCACCGGCGAGATAAATCACCAAATCAGGCGAGAACCGACTGAATAACTGTGCCAAGCCATTGGCTAACGAGGACAGGTAGCGCTCGTCGGCTGTGCCATCCGGCAAATCAATGTCAATGTCGCTGGCAAACTCGCGCCGAAACGGATAGTTGCGCGCGCCGTGGATGGAGAACGTGAAAATACTACTGTCTCCGCTGGCCATCGCGGCGGTGCCATTGCCTTGATGGACATCGCAATCAATCACGACAACATTGGCAACCCGCCCCTCAGACTGCATGGCGCGTGCAGCAATGATCGCGTCATTGAAGACGCAAAAGCCCTCGCCGCGATCATAAAACGCGTGGTGTGTTCCACCGGCGAGATTCGCCGCTACACCACCGAGCAACGCCGCCCGGCAGGCGGCCAGCGTCGCGCCGGATGAACGCTTGGAGCGCTCTACCATTCCGGCTGACCATGGAAAGCCGATCAGCTTCATCTCCTGCGGCGTCAGTTCGCCGCGCTCGGCGCGCATCACATAGTCTGGCGCGTGCGCGCGGATCAACTCGGTGAAGGTCGCCGCCGGAGGCACCTCGAAGTCGCTAGCATCAAACACACCCGAGGCAGCAAGTTGTTCGCGCAGCATACGGTACTTTTCCATCGGAAAGCGATGGCCGACCGGCAATGGCAGGACAAACTGATCAGCGTAGAAAAGTTTCATGGCGTGATGATGCAACAAGCGAAATGTCGTGCGATGCTAATCTATATTTTTGAAGCGTCCTGAAGCTTCTGGCGAACGCGCCTGATAGCTGAGCGGCAATTCGACGTAGAACTCAGCACCGCCGGTAGACTTTTGCACAAAGCCGATGCGGCCTCCCATGGCCTCCATTAAGGCCTTCGAAATAGCCAGCCCGAGCCCGGTGCCGCCCTGCTGTCTGGTATCGGAGCCATCCGCCTGCGCAAACTTGCTGAAAATTTTCGGCCAGAATGCCTCCGGGATTCCCGGCCCCTCATCTTTAACATACATGCGAATCCAACCAGCGCTGGTGCTAGCACCGAGCTGTACGACCTCGCCCTTCGGTGAAAACTTCACCGCGTTCGACAAAAGATTCGTCATCACTTGCATCAGACGATTACGGTCGACATATAGTACGGCCGGCGGTATTGGATCAGTCAGTCTTATCACGACACCGTACTTCTGTGCGTAGCCCTCATTAAGATCAACCGCCTCTTGCAGAAACCGATCAACGAAAAATTCGACCGGGCGTTGCTGCATGCGACCAGACTCAATCTTAGACAGGTCCAGAATGTCGTCGATCAAATGTGACAGCCGCACGCTGTTCTCATAAGCCATTTCAACGAATTCCTTTTGCGCCTCGGATACCTCGCCCACGTCCCCCTCATGTATCAATGCCAACGACCCGAGGATGGCGGCGAGCGGCGTGCGCAATTCGTGACTAACAGTCGCCACAAATTCGCTCTTCATCCGTTCTACCGCGCGGCGTTCGGTTAGATCTTTTGCCATCGCAAGGAAGCCGATCTGGCTTTCGCTTTCGTCTTTTAGGACGGTGATCGAGATGAACACCGGGTGGCGTGTGCCGTCGACGTCAACGAGCTCTGCTTCGTCCTCATCCGTTTCGCCACACGCTGCGGGCACCGTGAGCAAGTCTTGCCCGTCCGCGGGTATCAGGTGCGCATCACTAATGAGCTTGGCGACGCGATGCTCAACCCAGCGCTTAGCAAACAGGTCCGATAGGCGCAAATTCGGTTCGCCGCTGCGGTGCCCGGTCAGTTCCTCAGCGGTTCGATTCATAGTCCGAACCCGGCCGGCGGTATCGGTCGAAATAATAGCGTAGTCGGCGCTGTCAAAAATCGCGTGCTGCAGTGAAAGCGCTTGGCGCAAGTCATGTTCGGTTTTTTGACGCGGACTGATGTCGCGGATCACCGCCGCGAAGAAAAGGCCTTGATCGGTTGAGTATCGACTAAGCGAGACTTCGGCAACAAAAACTTCACCTGTGGCCTTCCGACCCGACGTTTCCAACGTGACTCGGCGCCTAGACTCGCCTGGCGCTGTGGCAGATTCCAGCATGGTGCGCATCCGTGGACGCGCTTCCATACTCGCCAGCAACAACAGATTGGTACCATCCAAGGTCACTTCGTCGTAGCCAAACATCGCCGAAAGACGGCTGTTTGAATACACAATTTTGCCTTGGTCGTCGGTGATTGCGACGCCTTCTGCAAGACTATCGATCAGTGCCTCGTTGCGCAACTCGCCGTCAAGCGCTTGTTGTTCAGCCAATCGGCGCGTTTTCACCTCGTTCTGCAGCGCCAAGTTGCGCTGCTCGGAGGACTTGAACGCATGCAACACCAGCGCTGTTAACAACAGTACGGTCACTAGGATGATCACGCCCAATCGCAACAGCTCAATGCGGATGGAATCCTGCAATTCCACCAGCTCGCGGTTTTCTGCCAGGGCTGATCGGGTTTCGTCATCGATCATTGTTTGGATACCGCGCCGGATCTGATCAGTGATACGTTTGCCCTGCACCGTCACACCGAGCGACTGTACTGAAATACTTTCGCTACTGACCCGCGTTTCCCGCCGCCGCTGGATCAGGGGCTCGGCGTATTCATTCCGCCAGCGCCGTGCCAGCTTCTGGATGTCGTCGAGCCGATTCAGCTGTGCCGGGTTTGTAAGAAAATGAGTGGCGGCGGTGGTGGCAAGACCAAAATTCCGCTCGCCAAGAACCAGCGGCTCCAAATAATCATCATTCCCGGTCAGCAGGAATCCACGTGCGCCGGTCTCCATATCCACCGTCGCCGTGAGCAGGTTGCCGAGGGTCTTGATGTTTTCACCACTCTGCTGCCGTTCAAGTGTTTTCAACTTGATGCGGTCGAAGCCACGGTAAACGTCAATCACGACGTTGAACACCATACCGAGCAGCAAAATGGCACCCACGGCAACGAACGGCGCACGTGAGTGTCTGAACAGGGATAACACTATCGGCCTCCGGGGTTTTGCCAGGAACCAGAACGCGTCATGTTGCCCCAACTGGCTTTGGCGCCATACATCCACTTCACCAAACCAATGAGCCGCCAGACCGACACCAATTGACGAAATCCGAAGTTCTCCAGTATGGCGGCCCCCACCAACCGCCCCACCTGTGAAAATCGGGGATACAGGTGAAAAGTAAGCTCTTCCAGAAGTAGCGCGCTCAGTGAAAGCATAAAGCCGAGTGTAAACGCCATCGCCATAAAAATGGCAAACACTGCAAATGAAACGTGCCCGACAATGACCAGATAGAGCATGAAGGCGTAGCCTGCCACTTCCAAGAGTGGCCCCCACCATTCAAAAATGGCCATGAATGGAAACGCAATCCACCCTGGCGCGCCGCCGTTACGCGAAAAGCAAAGTGACCGGTGCGCAAACAGACTTTCAGCGAGTCCCCGTTGCCAGCGCACACGCTGCGACTTCAGCACCTTCAGCGACTCTGGCGCTTCGGTCCAGCAAATCGGATCGGCGATGAAGTGAATCGCATATGGCCTATTGCGTTCACGAAACAGTCGGTGCATTCGAACGACCAGCTCCATGTCCTCGCCCAGCGACCCACTCGTGTAGCCGCCCGCTTCAATGACGGCGTCCTTCTTGAAAACACCAAAGGCACCCGAAATGATCAGTACCGCATTGATAGCCGCCCATCCCATGCGCCCAAACAGGAATGCTCGAAGATACTCGACGATTTGCAACAGTGCAAGCGGATCAGCGGGTAAATCGATTTTAGTGAGAAAGCCCCCTCTAACCTCACAACCATTGGCGATGCGAACAGTGCCGCCAGAGGCAATCGTCAGCGGGTCCTCCAAAAACGGATCGACCACGCGGCGCAGACTGTCACGTTGTAGGATCGAGTCGGCATCGATGGCGCAAAACAACGGGAACTTCGCGGCGCTGATGCCCACGTTTAACGCATCCGCCTTGCCGCCGTTTTCCTTATCGATGACGCGCAAATTCTGGTGCTTGGTCGAGCGATAAATACCGCGCACAGGGTGTGTTTTCAATTGCGCCCAGAACACTTCTGGAAACGGTCGCAAGTCAAAATCGCGGATCAGCACTGATAGCGTAGCGTCTTTCGATCCGTCATTGACCACCACCACTTCAAACTCCGGGTAGTCCACCTGCAGTAGCGACTGTATCGATGTGGTAATGGTCGCCTCCTCGTTATACGCCGGCACCAGAATCGAAATGGCAGGCTCGATACCCGAGTAGGTTTGCGGCAGGTTCGCCAGCGCCCGTCCGGCAATACTGCGCCTGAGGCTCAGGATGGCAAGAATATTGAGCGAAAAATAGCCCACGTTGATGGCCACGAAATAGATCAGGAACACCCATTGCACGGTTTCTACAAACAGGCTCACGCTTCCTCCGCCATCACTTGTTGCAGAATTTCCCGCGCAAAATTGTCGGTGGTGGTGGCAACAATTTGATTGAGCGTGGCATCCGTTGCTCCACGCAGCGATACCAAGGCCTTGGCGGCGCGGTAGCGCACCCACCAAGATGCATCGCAGAGCAAAGACTCCAACGTACGCTGCTCGGTCGGCCCACCGACTTCGCCCAAGCCGCTGGCTGCCGCCGCGCGTACGCGCCAATCATCGTTTTTTGCCGCCGCCATCAGTAGCGGAATATCCTCCGGTGCCGACATGAATTCGAGCCCAGCACTGATCACCTCGGGATCGTTCTGAATTTTCATCCATTCTCGGATCGCCGGGTCGGCGCGCTCTCGGTAGCAGAGCGCCAGCAAGGGGAGCAACCGCAGAGCCTCCGCCTTAGTCGGATTCAGTGGTTTATCGAGCAGCGGGCCGGTAATGACGTTGGCCCCGAGCTCGCGAAACAACGCCGACAGACGCGAAATCGGCCAGTCAGCGCGAGCCAGTATTGTTGGCACTAAATGCGGCAACATTTCACTCGGATTTATCCTGAGCAGTGCCCGCATGGCTGCGTATGAAAGTATCGGCTGTGGATCAGCCACCAGTTCGGTCAATGGGCCGATCGCCGCACGACTTTGCAAGTGTCCGAGTGCCGTTACGGCTACTAGGCGATGTCGTATGCCCCCGTGCTCCATCATGCCAATGATTCTGGAGGTCGGAATGTTGCCGCTCAAGAATCGATTGAGATTTTCCGAAGCAACACCACGGGTCGCTTCTTGAAGGTGCGTCCACAGCTCGAGGAAAACCGCAAGATCCGGGCGGCTAAGGGTGGGAACCTTAAGCCCGAGGGGACCATCCATGGCGATAAACAGTACCGGCTCCCATTCATCGATAAACGCTTTCTCGTGGCGCTCAACGCGACCACGCCAGAGGCGAAATCCAATGATGAGTACCGCCATCATCAGCGAGATGGTCAAGGCAATCAGCGCAGTGACGATTGCCGCGATGACGACGGGATCAAAACCCCAGTCGAGCACCGAGACGAACTCCCCGACGGGCGTAAATATCCCCCTGCTTTTGATGTCCGGCATCCAGCGTGAGCCCGAAATCCGGCGTGACCCGCCACATGGCGTTGCCTGAAACATTGGTCACCGCTGTCGTACGCAGCCCCTGCCCGGGGATGTTTTCCAACTCGCTACCGCGTGCGGTAGACAGTCCAACACTGACATCATCACTGAAGTAGTAGCTCACCCCCAGCCGGTGACTCGACGAATAAGGCGTGGCGGTAGCGCGCGTGAGGTAGGCCGTGTAGCCAATTCGCCACAGACCAAAGTATCGCTCGATGGTCAAGTTGGAAAGCGCTGAACTGCTGTTGTCATATCGACTGCGCTTCACGCCGCCACCAATCACCCAGCCGTTACCGAAGGTAGAGGAGATCTGCGCGGCGACGCTATCCTTGGCCAGTACGCGGTGCGTCTCGCTGCTGGTGGCCTCTAGCGCGAGGGTGATCGTTGAAACCGGTTTCAAAACCACGCCTGCGCCAATCTCACGGTCCTTTAGTCCAAATCGTTCGGTATCCCGGCCGGTGACATAGCCGACTTGTTGACGATCTTGATCAACGCCGACGCCGACGCCCTCTTCACGCCAGTCGCCGCGATTATTGGTCAGCAACTCACGTGTCGCCGACACTTGCAGCGACAGCCTGCGACCATTCTCTACCGACAGTACCCATCCCGCGTGCGGGAGAAGCAAGCCCACCAACACCGCCTGCTGCGTTAGCCGCGCTCGCCGCATCATTTCACCAACCGCCGGATACGCGCCTTGAGCTCATTTGGCTGAAACGGCTTCACCATATGATCGTTCGCACCCAGATCGAGTGCCCGCACGATATCGCCCTCTTGCGATTTGGCGGTAAGCATGATGATGGGCACTCCCTCGCGCGTCGGCATGCGGCGCGCCTGTTGCAGCAACTCGTAACCGTTCACCAGCGGCAGCATGACATCGAGCAGCATGATTGCAAACGGGGTGTCCGACGCGATAGCGTCTTCTCCGGCCTGGCCATCACTCGCCAGCACCGGATCAAAGCCTTCCTTTTCAAGCATGAACTTGAGCAAGCGTCCAATATAAGGATCGTCCTCGACGATCAATGCTTTGCGCGGGCTGGATGCTGTAGTGGCTGTTTTTTTTGAGTCGGTCATGGGGTTATTGGGTCGACTACCGCGACTTTACGTTAGTAGTGTCTCACGGGGTCTATTCAAGCACAATGACGCACGGCTTCGCTATCATTAAGGACGAGCCAGCAAACGGCGAATATCGCATTGTTCAGTGATGCAGACAGGTCATTTTCGGTCGAATTGATCGATCACCCTCACACTCATCACAGGTCAACAATTGACCAATCTGCGGCCCGCATCAAAGGCGCTCACCGCAATCGCATCGGCCGCTATGCCGGCACCGTCAATGTATTAATCTACCCAGATATCGTCCACCACAAGCTGGAATTTCTAGCCGGCTTCATCAACGCGGTCAAACCGATCGCATCGTTTGCAACTGTGCACGACGACGAAACATGGCGGCAAGCCCGCGACAGCGTTCGAATCGACACGGCAAGTTCGAAGAAGAGGATAGCGCTCGAGATTTCCAGCTGAGAAAGCATTGCCAGATTGGCACTGGAAGTGCCTGAAGGATGGGCGCTGCGAGCCACATCTGGCGTTCAGCAGAACGGACGCTGCGTCAATATCACCCGCTCACTACGCCGCGATCGTCGAACTTCGACACGCGACGCTAGACGAAGCCGCTAGTGTAGTGCTTCATTCTGTTTGCGACTTATTCGACGTCCAGTTTTCTGAGCAACGACGGCACTGGAAGATCGTCATTCCAGCCCTTCGAAGCGTGGCACAGGCGTTTTCAATTAGAGGCGTTCACCGTAGCCTGGAAGGAGCGTAGCGCATTCCGGGGCGGTCGTTGGGCAACGGTATACCCGG
>JAYVUH010000556.1:0-2374 GCA_043788115.1 Burkholderiales bacterium | reverse complement strand
AGCCTTCATCTTGAGCTTCATCTTCTTTTCATTTGCACAGACTATGGTTATTGTAGGTATGAGTTGACTTGTAGCGGACGGTCATTCTGCGCCGTCACGCATAGGAGATCAGTTGACTAGAGCACACTTCCCCATCATCACATTTGCACTTGCCTTTTTTCTGTCTGCGTGCGTACAGGCGCTATTGCCTACATCAAAAACGAATCAGCCGCAAACTGGAATCGACCCTGGCCGTAAGTTAGTTGTCACGAAAGGAACGATTGAAAACAAAGTCACCGCGCCTGGTAAGTTGATCGCGCGGTCCAGTGCAAGCATGGTCTTTCCCATATCGAGTCAGGTGGCCGAAGTCAGCGCAAAGGAAGGCGACAAGGTGTCTGCGGGCGATACGCTGCTGGTGCTTGACACGACCAGCCTCGACTTAACCGCGCGGGAGGCTGAAACGCGCTATTTGGATACGTTGGCGACCTATAGTCTGACACTCAAAGGCCCCAATCCGGTGGCGGTCCGGTCGGCACGAGCCGCAGTTGTTGCGGCTCAGTTGGGTTACAAGGATTTGCAAAGTAAACCGAGTGTGAATGACACAAGCGCGCTAAATGCGGCAACGGCCAATGCAGAAGCCGCCGTGCGCATCGCCCAAAGCAACTATGACAAAGCACGTAGCGAAAACCCGGCCGGCATCGGCGCCTCGCCCGAAGGCCTCGCGCTAGAGCAGGCCACAAACAATTACGTCGCGGCCAAATCGGCATACGAGCGTGCGTTTGAAGCGGCGAAACCGGGCGTTCTGGCGAGTGCCTCGTCCCAAATCGTGGCCGCGCAGGCCAACCTGAATGCCTTAACCACTGTAGTCACCGAAACAATCCAGCAAGCAAAGGCCCGATCCGATCAAGCCTATCTTTCGTGGCAACAAGCCTTGTTGACATTGCAGAAAGCCGTGGTGCTTGCGCCGATTGACGGGATCGTGACATCGATTGCCGCTCGGAAAGATGATGTTGTGCTGACGGGTGCGCCGGCGGTGGAGATTACGGATGTGACGGCTCCATTTTTTGAAGCGAATGTCGATGAGGCCGATTTGGGTGGCGTTCGAATAGGGCAGAAAGCCCAAATCACTGTACAAGCATATCCGGATAACGCGTTCGCGGGCACGGTCACGGCTGTTGCACCAGTCGGCACGATCGCCTCGAATGTGGTGACATTCAAGGTTCGGCTGAGCTTGAGCGAGGACCCAGGCGTGCAACCGGGAGAGGGCATGGCGCTATTGCCTGGGATGAGCGGCAAGAGTGAACTAACGATTGGCTCGGCCAAGGATGTCATTGTGATCCCAATCAGCCTGCTGACGCGCGACCCCGACACGGATGAATACTCGGTGCAACGCGTGCAACCCGGCGACAAGATCGAAACCGTCAAGGTCAAAACTGGCATCCGTGACAGCACAGATGTCGAGATTACAGCTGGGTTGAACGAGGGCGATGTCTTGCTCATGCCGCAAGGAGACGCCAAAGTCGATGCTTCCAATCCTGGCGCAGCCAGCGCTACCGCCACCCCCTCGTTTGAGCTTTTGCCATCGGGTGGAGGATCACAGGGGCCATGATCGTGCTGGATCACATCTCCCGAAACTACAACATAGGCGGCAACGTGCTGCGGGCACTCAACGATGTCAGTTTGACCATCGAGGATGGAGAGTACGTCGCCATCGTCGGCCCATCAGGTAGCGGCAAAAGCACCTTGATGAATATCATCGGATGCCTCGACAACCTCAGCAGCGGAGAATACTTACTCAATGGGCAGTCGGTAGGCAAATTGGGTGATGATCACCTGGCCGCAGTGCGGTGCAAGCATATTGGCTTTGTGTTTCAGAATTTCAATCTGCTGCCACGCTTGACCGCACAACGCAATGTCGAGCTTCCGTTGCGCTACGGCGGCATCGGCGGGCGTATCCGCAGCGAGCAAAGTTTGGCCGCCATGCAATCAGTCGGACTGGCAGATCGACTCAATCACAAGCCGATGGAACTCTCCGGGGGTCAACAACAGCGCGTCGCGATTGCACGCGCGGTGGTCTCACGACCCAGCATACTCCTGGCCGATGAGCCAACCGGTGCGCTGGATAGCAAAACCGGTGTCGAAATTATGGCGCTCTTTGAAACGCTGCGTCGTGAGCGCGGAATCACAATCATCCTGGTGACACACGATCAGCATGTCGCCAGCCATGCGCAACGCATGATCGAGATTCGAGATGGCTGTGTGGAAATAGACACCGCAAGCGCGAGGAAAACCACATGACACTCTTGGAAACGGTTCGCACCGCTCTTGAAAGTCTGGCGGCTAACAAGCTGCGCACACTGTTGACCATGCTGGGTGTCATCATCGGTGTGGCATC
>JAYVUH010000555.1:0-2192 GCA_043788115.1 Burkholderiales bacterium | reverse complement strand
GTGGCATGGCACAGATTACACAAGAGATCGGCGCAGGCACCTTCGATTGGGATATCGCCCGAGAAGATGTGCACATGAATATCGAAGCGCGCCTAATTGCGCTGATCGGCGAGGCGGGCAAACGACTGCATACCGGCCGTTCGCGCAACGACCAGGTGGCGACGGACATCCGACTCTGGTTGCGCGATGAAATCGACACACTGGTCGCGCTGGTACGCGCGTTGCAGCGCGCGCTGGTTGATATGGCTGGCAAACATGCCGACACCATCATGCCCGGCTTTACCCACCTGCAAGTAGCGCAGCCGGTGACTTTCGGCCACCACCTCATGGCCTACGTCGAGATGCTGTCACGCGATGAGGCGCGGCTCATCGATTGCCGCAAACGCGTCAACCGTTCACCGCTCGGTGCCGCCGCACTGGCCGGCACCAGTTATCCGATTGATCGCGAGTTTGTCGCCAAGGCGCTGGGTTTCGACGGCGTTTGTGAAAACTCTCTTGATGCCGTCAGCGACCGCGACTTCGCGATCGAGTTTGTCAGCGCCGCCGCGCTGATCATGACGCATTTGTCGCGCTTCTCGGAAGAGCTCATCATTTGGATGAGCCAGAGTGTGGCGTTCATTGATCTGCCCGATCGGTTTTGCTATTCCTCGTCGATCATGCCGCAGAAAAAAAACCCCGACGTACCCGAGCTCATTCGCGGCAAGACCGGGCGGGTGAACGGACACCTAGTAGCACTGCTCATGCTGATGAAGGGTCAACCACTGGCCTACAACAAAGACAATCAGGAAGACAAAGAGCCGCTATTCGATAGCGTTGACACCGTGCGCGATTCGCTCATCATCATGGCGGACTTGGCCGCCAATATCGTGGTGAAGCGCGACAATATGCGCGCCGCCGTATTGAAGGGTTTTGCCACCGCAACCGACCTCGCAGACTACCTGGTGAAGAAGGGGTTGGCGTTTCGCGACGCGCATGAGATTGTTGCGACGGCCGTAAGGGTGGCCGCACAGTCAGAGCGCGCGTTGGAACAGTTGTCGCTAAACGAATTGCAAGTCTTTTCCCCGCTCATCAGCGATGACGTCTATCTCGTGTTGACGCCTGAAGGCTCTGCCGCGTTGCGAAATCACACCGGCGGAACCGCCCCGCAGCAGGTGCGTCTAGCGGTCGCGCGCGCGCGAACCCGGCTGGCTGATTGACGTCCACGCAGTGCGCTGTGTCGTCTATCACAGACAACCTTCCTCACCTCGGGAATAACGCCCGTTTGGCAGTGCTGCTTGCGGCTTTAGGCACCCTCGCGTAGCGTCATAGTGGTAATAGCAACCATTGGGGCCAGCATGAAGGCAATCCTCAGAACTCTGAAAACAGGTTTCGCTCGTACCACATCGGTCGCTGCACTGGTCGCCGCATCGGTCCCTGCACTGGTCGCGGCTGGCAGCACAGCGTTCGCCGAATCCGTCACGCAGAAACGCGGCGTACCCAGCTCGCTCCCACCGGTGTTGACGAGCAATTCGGTCAACTCAACCGCGTCAACCGCGGTCATCCCGTATGCAACCGACGCGCGCGACAGCCTCGCGTCTCTCAGCGCGCCAACCGTAGATTCCGCATTCAAGAATGCACCACATGCCTGCACGGCGGACAGCGTTGTTTGCTACGACTATCGCAAGCGACATTCTGTTGTGCCCATCACCAAATCCATGATGCCCGACGTGCCCGGGTTGAAGAAAGAGGGGCTTGCAATCAAGCGCGATAGGGTCGCGTTCAATTACAGCTTCTAGCTCTCCGGGCTTAGTCGTTTGTTGAAATTCGAGAAATTCATTTGATCGGTAATTTCAGCGACCCACTTCCCCCTTTGGCAAAGGGGATCGAGGGGCTTTTAGTATTTACGAGTCGACAACGATTGCAAATCCCCCTTAGTCCCCCTTTTCCAAAGGGGGAAATGGTATGCAATGAGTTCGCTCGGATTTAGCGGCGCGAATTTCATCAAACTATTGGGCTGCTTATTCCATTTCCAAACCATTAGGCATTTATTAACGGAGTAGCCCGCCATGGAGCGGCCCTTAGCCCCGGTATGCTTAAAGCCGGGGGCAATGCAAGACGGTGCTTGTGTGGTGACCGCCCTGCAATACGCTGCGCTTCTTGCAGGCTACTGGTGTTGAATTTGAATCATTAATGCACCAATGAATTAGAAATCG
>JAYVUH010000554.1:0-2463 GCA_043788115.1 Burkholderiales bacterium | reverse complement strand
ACGCAGCCCGATCGAACGCCGTCCAAATGGCTTGCCAATATCTACGCGCTGGCGGCAACGCGCATGCTTCGGGCGGGGATCGAGCATGGCAACGTATTCGGTGGGGGCATGTGCACATACTCGAACGCCGAACAGTTTTTTTCATACCGACGCAGTACCCACGCAGGTGAAAAATCTGGTCGCATGGCTGCGTTGATCTGGCTCGACTAGCGGCGAGGTTGCGACGAATCGCATCAAGCAGTAGCGTGATAGAATAATGCAATTCAGTTGCATTTAATCTGCAATCACCACCGTCGGCTGCCACGCTACCTGCCGAATCTCCGAATCCATGACGCTCATCTACATCGTTACCGCCGCCTTACTCGGCGGACTATTGTCCGTTGCCCTCGCGTCATTGCTGGCGTGGCGGGTACAACCACGCTTAATCCCGGTGTTTGTTAGCTATGCGGTGGGTGCGCTGCTCGGTGTGGTGTTTCTTGACCTGCTGCCGCACATCTTTGAATCCACCACGCGCTACCATGCGTCAGCCGGCTGGATACTGGTCGGCATACTTGGCTTCTTTGCGCTGGAGAAGATGGTGCTGTGGCGTCATAACCACGATCATGGCGCGTCGCTTGTTTTCGATGAGGCTGGCGTATTGCGGCCGACAGACACACACAGCGGGCATGGCCACGCACATGCTCACGCTCAAACCCAAGCCCACGACAGCGGAGGTCGTTCCTCGGCGTGGATGGTGATCATTGGCGACGGGTTTCACAACTTCACTGACGGACTCGCCATCGCCGCGGCGTTTGTCACCGATTTCCGCTTAGGCATTCTGACGTCCATCGCCATCATCGCCCACGAACTGCCTCAGGAATTGGGAAATTTTCTCGTCCTGATTCACTCTGGCTTTAGTAAAAGACGCGCGCTGTTCTGGAACATGGTGTCGAGCCTCGCGACACTGGTCGGCGCGGTGCTTTCCTACTTTATGTTGCAGGCGCTGGAGGGATATTCGATCGTGTTCTTGTGTCTGGCCGCGTCGAGCATGATCTATGTGGCAATCGCTGATCTGATCCCCGGCTTGCACCGTCGCACATCGCTGCGCGACTCAATCACCCAATTTGCGCTCATCGGTCTTGGCATCGGCTCGATCTGGCTGGTGCACTCGTTCGTCAGCCACTAACGCGGCTTGGGCGGAGCGCGCCGCAGCCCGCTTACGCCCAGCACCGGCAAAAAGCCACAGTAGCAGCGCGCAAGGCGCCAGCCCATAGAACACAAACGTCAGTACACCGCCAACGACGCTGCGTTCGGTGAGCGACATCATGAGTGCGACCCATAGCCAGCCAATGGCGATAATATGCATAGTCGTTAGTAGTGAAAGGTTCTTTGTCGGTAAGTTCACTAAATGTCAGAATGGCGTCTGTCCTCACGCGGCCGCCGCGTCGGGTCGAACAAAACCGGCACACCCAAGACAAGCGAAGAATAAACCATGCACTCGAACACAATCCCGGATTTTCAGAAGATCCTGTCTGACATGCAACAGGCAGGGACAAAGTGGATTCACTCGCTCGGCACCGCGCCGATGCCGCAGAACGCGGACCAGTTGCAGGCAGCATGGATCGCCGCATTTGGCAACGAAGCACAATCGCCCGCCGATTGGCAGGCAAAGTGGAGTACCGCACAGCGCGAGTTGATGGACAAACTGTCGACTGGATCCGGCCAGAGCGCAAATGACAAACGCTTTCAAGGTGCCGATTGGCAGGACGCGCCGCAGTTCCGCTTGCTGGCAGACGCCTATCTGGCAACGTCCCGATCGATCATCGAAGGGCTCGATGCGGTCGAGATGCCGCCCGTGCAAAAGAAGCGAGCACGTTTTTTCCTGAAGCAGTATCTGGACGCCATGGCGCCCTCCAATTTTTTCGCCACCAACCCTGAAGCAATCCGCCTTGCGATCAATACCAAGGGCGAATCGGTACGCGATGGCGCGGCCAACTTCAGCGGCGATGTTGCCAAGGGCCACGTATCGATTACTGACGAAAACGCTTTTGTGGTCGGCAAGAACATCGCCGTATCGCCCGGCAAAGTGGTGTTTGAGAATGCCTTGTTCCAATTGATCCAATACGCGCCGCAAACGGAAGAAGTCTATCTGCGGCCGATTCTGTTCGTGCCCCCATGCATCAACAAGTTCTACATACTCGATTTGACGCCGGAAAATTCGCTGATCCGTTATCTTGTAGCGCAGGGACACACGGTGTTTGTGATGTCGTGGCGCAATGTTGATGCGTCGCTTGGACATCTAACCTGGGACGACTACATTGCCACCGGCGTGGTGAAAGCAATTGACGTTGTGCGCCTCATCACCAACGTGGAGAAAATCAATGCGCTTGGTTTTTGTGTGGGCGGCACGCTACTGGCTTGCGCGCTCGCGGTGTTGCGAAGGATGGGCCACGATGTGGTTGAGAGCACAACCTTGCTGACCAC
>JAYVUH010000553.1:0-2770 GCA_043788115.1 Burkholderiales bacterium | reverse complement strand
ATCTTTGCGCTTGATGAGCTTGAGCAGCACCTTGAGGCGCGCTTCGGTCTTTTCGATGGGTCTGAGTGCGAAATAGGAAGGGATCGCCGGCAGATGCGCGAACGTCCACTTGCCTCGCTTGACCTCTTCTTCCTCGGGCATGGCGATCTCCACCAGATGCCCGACCGCCGACGACAGAACGTATTCGTCACTCTCAAAGTACTCGGCGTGCTTGGTAAACCCTCCGAGTGCCTTTGCAATATCGTTTGCGACAGACGGCTTCTCGGCAATGATGAGACTCTTGGACATGCTTTGCGCTTTCGTAGGTTTTGTTCACGCATCCGCGGCCGCCATCACAGCGACCTCGTGGGGCGCACATAATAGACGCGGACGTCCGGCAGACGCAAGCAATTAATTTTTTGAACGCGTACGACGCCTATGCAAGGCGCTGGTAGCGCCCGCCGGGTAATTGCGCGATTCTTCCGCCCAGTTCTAACTCAGTCAGTCCTGCGAGCAACTGACTCAGCGGCAGTCCGGTTCTGGCGGACAGTTCATCGACGGACGCGGCGTCATAGCCGAGCGCGGCGATGAGCGGACCATCCTGCGTATCCTCGGGACGGAGTTTCGCCGCACCAGTCGACACTGGGCTGGTGCCCCAATTCAGTTCAGCGAAGATGTCAGCTGCATCTTCGACCAGCTTCGCGCCTTGTTTGATGAGTTGATGCGTGCCTTTGGAAAACGGCGAGTGAATGGAGCCGGGAACCGCGAATACCTCGCGGCCCTGTTCGGCAGCTTGGCGCGCTGTGATCAACGAGCCCGACGCGAGCGCGGCTTCAACCACCAGAACGCCTCGCGCGAGCCCGGAAATGATTCGGTTGCGTCGTGGAAAATTTGCGGCAATTGCCGGCGTACCGAGCGGGAATTCAGAAATGATGAGGCCTTGCTCGGAGATCTGGTGCGCGAGCGCTCTGTTGCGGGCGGGATAAACCAGATCTAGCCCTGTTCCCACCACGGCAATGGTCGATGCGGCGCCGTCCAGGCCGCCGCGATGCGCAGCAGCATCTATGCCCATCGCTAGGCCCGACACGATCGTGAGCCCCTCGGACGACATTGCGCGCGAAAATGTTTCTGCGATCTGCACCCCCGCGGGTGTCGCATTCCGACTACCCACCACCGCTAGGCAGGGCTGTTGCAGCAATTCACGCCGCCCTTTCATGTACAGCAGCACAGGAGGGTCCGCGATTTCAAGCAGCCACGCCGGGTAGTCATCGTCGGCAAGCGTCACCAAATGATTTGCGGCGTTGGCAAGCCAGCCGAGGATTGCGCTTACACGCGCCGGGTCCGCGCCTGCCAACACGGCTTTGGCTCTCGTTCGCCCCACTACGCGTGTGAGGTTGGCTTCGTCCTGCGCAAACACTTGGCGCGGACTAGAAAACTCGCTTAGCAACGCTCTCGCGCCATCGCTGCCGACAGATGGCAAAAGGTCCAAGGTAATCCAGGCGGTAGGATCAAGGCCAGAAGCAGGAAGCGGCATTCGACGGGAACCGCGAGAAAGCGCGCGGCCTTTACAGTAGCTGAGAGCCACCTAACGCTTGGAAGCACGAAGCGTTTACCGCGCCGAATGATCGCAGTCGTAACTAGTCGGTCGAAGGAGCGCCGCAACGTGCTCTAAGGCGTTTGAACGGTGTCGCCTATTTTGAGCGGTCGCTTTGATGACATGACCAGTGCGTACGAGACGCGCTCGAAGACTCTGAACACAACGAGGAGTCCATTGCGCTCGAGAGGAAGTTTCATTTCCGGCGGGATACCGTCAGCGCCGGTGCGCCATGCAGCAGGCAGGATCGAACTCGGCGACCACGTATTCTTGCCATCGTCTGTGGCCTCGGTACTCACCATCTCTCCACCGGTTTGCGCTGACAAGACGTGGCCGACTTCCATGTTCTCGCGGGCACCCAAGTTCAACACGACAATCGAATACTGCGCCGTTTCCGAAACGCCGCCGACCACGGAAATAATATTGCCCTTGACCTGCTTGTCTGGCGCGCGCGGACTGTACTGTGGAAGCGTGGCGCTGCCGGAGGGCGTCAGTCTGTCGCCGCGATTGATCTCCTGATTAGACTTAATGATCTCGAGAGTTGTCGGCGTGATTACGCCTTCGCCAAAACGACTAACCCGCGCGTCGCCCAAATATTGCGCTTCATAACCAAGCACTTCCTTGGTTGCAGGATCGGTAAGCGCCTTGCCAGGGCGATATATTTGCCAACGCGTTCCCTGATCAGGCTTTATGCCGATCGCATAGACCAAGTTGCCCGCGCCGACCACGACTCGGCCCTCCTCGGAGGCGATGATCTTCGGCGCATTTTTCAGCGATCCTTCGTCCGCGACGAGTGGTGCGGTCAGGAATGGGCCGATGACGCTCGCCGGAATTGACGGGATTGCCTGGTCAATTGGTTCAGACCGAATTCTCGGCGAGAACTTTGATGTAACGCCGACATCGGCCGACACAATCGTGAGCATCGGGTTTCCGTTTGCATCAAACGACAGCTTGACGATATCCCCTGGGTAAATGAGGTGGGGGTTTTTGATCTGGTCACGATTCATGTTCCAGACTTCGGGCCAGCGCCACGGTTCTTTCAAGAACTTGCCGGAGATGCCCCAAAGCGTGTCCCCCCTTACCACCGTATACATCGTCGGCGCATCATTGGAGAGCAACAATGGGTTGTCTTTGGCAGGCTTGGCCTTTTCGCCGACCGGCGGCGCTTTGGTTGCGTCTTGCGCACGCACCGCATTG
>JAYVUH010000552.1:0-3308 GCA_043788115.1 Burkholderiales bacterium | reverse complement strand
TCGAAAATGCAGCGCGTTAGTCGGGGGCGGTGGAGCCCCGGCCATTTCGCACAGGCGCGTTAGGTCGCCCCGCGCTTGGTCATTTTCTGTAGCGGAGTAGGTGAGCGCGAGAAAGGAAATTTGCGATGGCGCTTCGACATCTCGCGGCGCACGCGTATGGATTTCATTGTTCAGCGCGTAACGCTGCGGGTGGTCGATCGGTAAGCGCATTTCGAATCCCTCTGTACCCGCAGACACATGCGGGTATTAATTTGGTTGCAGTGAGCATAGCAGAGCAATACGCGTGCCACATCGGCGACCTATCGAACACAGCACCGCAGCAGCATCGGCCAACAACTGTAGGCGTTGTGTGTTGAGGTGAGTAACAGTTGGTGGCGGACTAAGATCATCGTGAAACTGACCGCCCCGCGTGCCGTTCCAAGCATTTCTGCCCCAAAACGCCCGCCAATATTAGCGTCATATCTTTAATTCGTCGTCACTCGCCGCTGTTTGCGCCACATCCACAGCGTAAACAACCCCGCTGTAAACGCCATTACAAACGCGTAGATCGCTGCTGGGGCGGCGTACTCCGGCTTACCCAAGACCTGAATGGCGACAAACATCGCCAGCGCGGCGTTGTGAATGCCGATCTCCATGGCAATCGCGGTGGCTTGCGCTTCTGACAGACCAAGCAGGCGCGGCAAAGAGTAGCCAATCAGCATCGAGACGACATTGAACAACAAGCATGCGCCGACGATCGAAGCGCCGTGGTCCACCAATATAGCGCGGTTCCACCACAGCGCAAGAATGCTCAGCGTCACCAGTACCACCACCGAGCCGATGCGTATAAATGGCTCGGCGGCGACGGCGAAGCGCGCGGCCTTGGCGCGTACCCACATGCCGAGCGTGACCGGCACGATGATGACGAGTGAGACCTCGACGATCTTCGATAGCGGCGGTGGCACATAGGCTTCAGTACCGACAAAATATTTGAGCGATACGCCGACAATGATTGGCAGCGTGATGAGCGCCAATACGCTGTTGATCGCGGTGAGCGTGATGTTGAGGGCGACGTCACCGTGCGCCAGATAGCTGAAGATATTTGCTGACGCACCGCCCGGTGCAGCGGCGAGCAACATCATGCCCACAGCTAACTCAGGCGGAAGGTCGAGTTCGATGACAATTGCCGCGCAGACCGCAGTGAGCAAAATGGTTTGAATTGATAGACCCAGAAAAATGGCTTTCGGCACCAAGAGCACGCGCTTGAAATCGGCAAGCGTCAAACTCATGCCGAGGCCGAACATGACAACCCCAAGCGCACTCGGCAGTAGTACCGCCGTACTTAGGGAACCTCTGATTAAGTCCATTTCGTCGCTTCGAGTTTGCCAAGTGAGGTTGTTGCTCACGCAAGAAATTCTCCCTACATATCAGACATATGCGGCGTCGAATTTCTTGCGAGTCTGGCAACTGCGGCGCCTAGTCTGGCTTAGAACTGAACTTAATCAGAGGTTCCTTAGGGATGTCAGCGTTGAGGAGACGCTCGACAACGTCTAGCGCGTGCGGCTGGGGATCAGCACAGCGCTCAACCGACGAGGTTGGGTTGTTCGCTGCGCAGGTCGGTGCCGCGCGCTGGTGTGCGCCTCGCGGCGTAAGCGTTTGCTTGCGACGCCTCGTAGAACACGGCTTCGAGCTCACCCACAAGTCGTTCCCAGCCAAGCGTCTCGGCCACAATGCGGGCCGCAGTACCAAGTTTTTTGTTCATGGGCCAATCACGCACAACGTCCACCGCCGCAGCCGTGAACGCGACGGCATCGTGCATTGTCACGGTGCGACCACTGATGCCATCGGTTATGAGTTGTGCCGCTGCGGCATAGTTGTACGCTACCACCGCGAGGCCGCTCGCCATCCCTTCAGTGGTGACGTTGCCGAACGTCTCGGTGACGCTCGGAAACAAGAAAATGTCGCCGGACGCGTAGTGTGCAGCCAGTTCCTGATCGCGCTTAAGGCCGGTGAATATGGCCCCTGGAACGCGCTCTTCCAATTCACGTCGTTGTGGACCATCGCCGACAAGGACCAGTTTGCAAGCTGGATTGGCGCGACGCATGGCGTCAAACGTGCTGATGAGGAGGGAGAGGTTTTTCTCCGACGCGAGCCGTCCGACGTAAATCACAACAGGTGTGTCAGGCGCTGCACCCCACCGATGGCGCAATTCCTCGCTGCGCTTGGCCGGATTAAACAACTCGGTATCCACTCCGCGCGCCACTACGCGCAGGTTATGAAATCCCATCTCCTGTAGTTCTCGCTGTAACGCTACCGTCGGCACCATGGTGCAGGAGGTTCGGTTATGGAACTTGCGCAGATACGCGAAGATTGGCTTTTGCAACCAGCCGATACCGTAGTAGCTGCTATACGCGTGGAAGTTAGTACGGAAGTCTGAGGTGATCGGTAGCTTGAGCTTGGCCGCGGCTTGCAACGCCGACCAGCCGAGCGGACCTTCGGTGACGATGTGAACGACGTCAGGCCGGCGAACGCTCCATAGCTTAACCAATGCATTCTTTGCCGGCAGCCCCATCTTTAAGTGCGGATAACGAGGGATGGGTAGGCCACGCACGAGCACGTCTTGACCATCAGCTTGATCGGCGCTGGTTTGGCGTGGCCGCACCAGTTGCAGATCGTGACCGCGTAATCTGAGGCCGTCAACGAATCTGGCGATCGTCATCGACACGCCGTTGATTTCGGGCGGGTAGGTCTCGGTGACGACCGCAATTCGCATCGTGCGCTGGCGCGCTCGCAACTCGTCAATGACGATGTCTCGTGTGGAAAAATCCGGGCCCGTTTGCATGATTGCAATATGCAAAGCTTGTGCAACGATTTGATGACGAAATTAAGACTATTGATGTCATCGAACGGCCAGGATATTGTCGCAACATCGTCACGCTATGGTCACATCAGATCGTCACTATTTCGTCACGCAGTTTGTGCGCGGCAGCAGGTTTGTGCTCTCGTATGCCGGCACATCGATTAACAAATTTGTTTTACGACTGATCAGGAGCGCTAAACGTGAAAGAAATGAACGTGAGAGAAATGAACGTGAAAGAAATCTTCCGCCAGTTGCACGTCCAGCGCATGGATGACCATCGTTACTATCATCACAGCCGCATCAATCAGTCGTTGCACTTCGTCAGCGCGTCGAGCTTTGTGATCGCCTATGCTTTGTTGTTCACGGATCCTGCGATGGCGGCCTTGCTTGCTTGGTTCGTTGCGATGACAAGCCGTCAAGCCGGTCATTTTTTCTTCGAGCCCAAGACTTACGACCACGTCAACCAAGC
>JAYVUH010000551.1:0-3952 GCA_043788115.1 Burkholderiales bacterium | reverse complement strand
CCTTGTCCTTGATGTTTGCCAGCGCGTCGCGGAAGTAAGACTCGGCCACGCCGGTGTCGGAGAGCTTTTCGCCGATCACATCGTGCGGGGCAAAGTAGTATGTGTCGTCGATATCGTTCAGTCCATGCCCGGCGAGAAAGACGACCCCGACGTCATTGGACGTTACGGCGGCCTTAAGCCAAGCCAATCCCTCGACGATGGCCGCCTTGGTGGCCTGCTTGTTTGATAGTTGCCTCGTGAACACATCTTTATAGAGCAGCCCCGCCTGCCGCGTGAATACGGCCGATAAGTCCTGCGAGTCCTTCGCTGCGAAACTCAGGTTGTAATCCGCCTTCGCGTACTGACTGACTCCGATCGCGAGCACATACAGCGAAGGCCGTTGATCTTTGCGCGGCGCAGTCGGCGTGGGCGGGGCAACGGTTGGCGCTGTCGGCAAGGGGGCTAGCGCGACGGCTGGCACGGGCGGCGCGAGGACCGGGGCTACGGCCAACACTGTTGGTGAAGGCGCTGGCGCTGAATTGGGTTCAATATCGGGGGCCGGTTTGGGTGGCGCCCCGCTGGTTGCGTCTACGAGGCGGGTGACGGTCAGCGAATTGGCAGAAGCGATCTGGGGCGGCGGCGCGGCTGCAACTACCGAGAGACTGGTATCGGAATCGATGAGCCGAACTAAGGCTGTGCCCGGTGCAGACACGCCCTGGTCGCTGGTCGCAAACAACTGCAAGACGGAAGTTCGACGCGGCGGTCTCACGGTCAGCCTGCCGATCGCGCGGCCGTCCAGTCGAGCGGGCGCAGCGTTGGTGAAGTCAGTAAAGGGACGACCGTCGATGCGGACTTCATATCGCACTTCATTTTTGCGGCCATCAACCGCTGTGGAAAAAACCGTGTACCCGAGATTGACCTCGTCTGGGCCGAGCTCAATAACGCTCGTTGAGAGCAGCGCCACCACAGGTGGCAAAGACTGCTGCAGGGCTGGAATCGTTAGGAATTCCTTGAGGCGAAGCTTTGCTTGTGCATCCATCGCATCGGCAAGTTTTTGACGCTTTGCGTTTGCAATCGAGACTGCTCTTTCTGCATCAAGCGCGGGCAGCACTTCGCTGATGACGTCAGGTCGAAAAAAACGTTCGCGAAATCGTGAAATGGCGAAGAAGTCGGCTTGCTCATTGCCTGCACGATTGACGAGCCAGCCCATCAAGTCCTCGGCGCCAGGTGACGCATCAAAATATCCCTGAGGTGTCCAAAGTGCCCATCGTTGATCCTTGGTCAGAAATAGCGACAGTAGCAGTGCGCCGTCGCTCGCGCGACGCCACCTCACCGTGCCGTCTGACATGCCGATGACCACCACAGCCCCATTGTGGGCAATATGTAGGGCGCGCGCCTCGGTAGCGTCGGCCACGAACCATTGCAGGCTACCGTTGGCATCCACGCGCCTCACACCTCGACTCGTTGCCAGAATCGCGCTGCGCTCCTCGGGAAATTGCGCAGCAGCGCGAGAGACTTCAGTGGCCTCCATCGCGACGACCCGGCCATTAATCTTTGGCCGCAAGTTGTTCTCGGTGTCGGAAAGAATGGAGCGTCCGGTCTTTTGCGGACTGCTATCTAGAACGGTGTCGCTGACCTGACGCTTCTGCAGGTCAAAGGTGACGAACGACGGCGACGAACGATACTTGAACGATACCGCCGTCGTATCTGAGTTTGAAGTGAGGCTTCTCGCGTGGGTGAACGACGCCGTATCTGAGGTTATTTTTACCATTTGCGTCTTGTCTAGTACCGCCCAGCTGGGTTCCGCCGTTGCAATCAAGAGACGCCCGTCTGAGAGCGGCAGCAAGTCGGTGACAGAGTTCTGTGCGACGAGAAGGTCGCTTGCGTCGAGGGAGGGCCATTCAATTTGCTTGATGTAGAAGTTGTTGGGAGTTTTTTCGCCAGAGCCACCTAAGTAAAGGCGCTTACCGTCGCGCGACCAAGCAAGGTTGCGCAGGTTGCCTACCGGGATGTCAGTAATGCCGAGCGATTTGACAAGTTGGCGTGTTGTTGCATCAAAAATGTCGACCTTGATCGTTTCTCGCACCTGTCGAGAGTTGTATGCGACGGCAATCAGCAGGCCGTCCGGTGAAAACGAAATCCCGCGCGGGTCAGCAATAGACGTATTGATATCGCCAACGACGTTGACCCTGTCGGCGCCAACTTGGTAGAGGCGTACCAATTGCCGGGATACCGTGACAGCGAGCAGGCCGCCGTCGGAAAACGCCACCGACCAAGCGTCGGCGGGAAGGATATCTTCAAAAACAAGTGCGCCGGCCCGGTCAAAGACACGCAGCGCGGGTGAGCCCGCGTACGCTGCCGCGAGCAACTGGCCATCGGCTGACCATGCCAAGCGCTTGATATCGCCACCACGCGCATCAATGGCGCGCTGAAAAACATAATTGTCGGCTGAGTAAAAATATATTCGGTGGCCCTGAGGGCCGACCCCGGTCGTTCCACCGATGGCGATGAGCCCGTCCTTCGATACCGCCACGCCGTACAGTCGACCGATCTGATCGTCGCCAACCGGCGGCCGCAATGTTGCTAGAAGCCGTTTAGTCGCTAGGTCCCATATGCGAGCTGATTTGTCGTCGGCCACAGTAACGAGCCGCTGGCGCAGTTGATCAACCGCGACCTGTCGGATCGGTGCGGTGTGGGTGCCCGGTTCGACCACGAGCGCGAATCGCTCATCCGCGGAGGCGGCCACTGAAGCCGATACGGCCGTGACGAGACAAAAGGCGCTTCGCCGAAGCCAGATAGACCAGTGATTCTCGAAGCCAATAGTGGGCATTAGTGCTCGGGACGAACGATCAAGTTGCGCAGGGCAGTCTACCTCGTGAAGCGGGCCGGATCAAATCCGCGCTGCGCCGCGTCTGCCGGTTTCCCCTATCTGGGCTTCGAGAGTAAAATAAAAACTTGCGACGTGAGAAGGCCACGGCTCGGGCCAGACTCTTCAGCTATGAGGGCGCTAAATGATAAAGCCAAGATTAGGTTGGTACGGCGGGGTCTTTTTGTTGGTGGCCGGCTCGGCGTTCTGTGCTGATCATCGCGCTGACTCCTCCGCGATTGAGCCCAACTGGAGTGTTGCGCCAGACGCGCTTGTCAGAACGCTGATGATCACCAAACCGCAGTTGGCACTGCCCGTCGAGGCGGCACCCAAGCGAGCGGATCCGAGTTTGTTTATATCGACAATGCCGCCATTGACGATAGCGCCCGGCAAAACAACGAAAGCAGGCAGACGCGCATTTGAGCCTTTACTTTTGCGAAGCGACCAAGGCTTAGTGCGCTCGGTGTCGCTAGCGAATAATCAACTCGTGTTTACCAGTCAACCGGACCCAGGAAAAAATTACCGGCTGGTAGCCGCCACCGACTTTGATGGGTCGGGTACCGCTGATCTGGTTTATCAGGACATCACCCAAGGCGAGTTCGGCAGCGTCCGTTGGTGGAGTAACTTCACCCCCGCTACTGAGCAATTTGTGCGCAGTGTCAAGGTTGCTTGGGATGCACAGGTCGTCGGCGACCTCGACGGTGACGGTCGCGGCGATATGGTGTGGCGCTATATGCTGCCCGGGTCGAACGATACCGGTGTGTCCTACATTTGGTTTCGCAATGCCGATGGCTCGGTGCAGGTCCGCAAACGAGGTGGAGCACCGCTTAACTGGAATATGGTTGGAGCGGCAGATATCAATGGCGATGGCGCTGCAGATTTGGCCTACATCAGCCCGGATGGACAGATTCGCATTTTGGTGGCGATGCCGCAGCGAACATGTGCGAACTTTGTCGCCGGTAATATGCCGTCTGGCTTCAAAGCGCTAAGGTTTGCGGACATGTTAGGGTTGGGTAACGGTGACCTACTCGTCAGGAACCCAATTACAGGAGAGAACAGGCTTCTTTCCATGAGTGCGATCGGCGTTGCGTTGCCACCGCCTGCGGT
>JAYVUH010000550.1:0-3358 GCA_043788115.1 Burkholderiales bacterium | reverse complement strand
CTGCCTCAAAGCCGCCATCAACAAACACCGCACCAATTAGAGACTCCACCGCATCGGCCAGAATCGACGGGCGCGAGGCGCCACCAGTCTTGAGTTCGCCCTCTCCCAAACGTAGGGCGCTGCCAATGCCAAGCGCAGAAGCAATCTCGGCCAACACCGACTGATTCACCAGATTGGCGCGCAGTCGGCTGAGTTCACCCTCGGGCATTGCAGGAAATTTCTCGAATGTGAGATTGGCGATCACCAGATTTAGCATCGCATCGCCAAGGAACTCCAAACGCTCGTTGTGCGGGGTACCGAAACTGCGATGCGTCAGCGCTTGCGCAAGCAGGCTTGCATTGCGGAACTCGACACCCAGCCGGAGCGCTAGCGCTTGTGATTCAGCGCTCATCTGTTGCTACTTGCCAGCTGCCGTGCTCACCTCAAAATCGATGAGGAGCGTGTAACCAGGAAACAGCACCAGACGCGGCTGCCAGGCTGCCGAGACGACGGTGTCATTGTTTTCCTTGGATATTTCGAGATCAACACCCTTGACCGCCGAAATATTGTCGATAACCGCACGCCGATCAAAACTCGATCGAATCTCCGCGACCGTTCCTGATTTAACTTCCTCGCTGGACGCCATGCCGGCGATGACTTTTTTGATCGAAAAGTATTCAAGGTAGTGCGGCACCATTTTCAGGCCGACGAGTAACGTGACCCCGGCCACAACGAAGTAGAGACAGAGTGTGATAAAGCCGACGCCACGTTGCCGGGATCGCGGCGCACGCTGCGATCTTGCAGGCGACGGCCGCCCCGCTATCAGGCTGGTCGATGGGTTTGTAGTGGTGGTTGGGGTCATATGGAACTCTCAATCTCTAAGTTGAAACCGCCTACTCGATGGCGGTACCGATACGTTTTAAGTTGCTGAAATTCATCCAAACCAGAATCGCCTTGCCGACGATGTTCTCTTCCGGGACAAAGCCCCAGTAGCGACCGTCATCGCTGTTGTCGCGGCTGTCGCCCATCATCAGAAAGTGCCCGGCAGGGACCTTACAACTCATGCCCTCGTTATTGTAAGTGCAATTGGATTTGTTTGGGAACTGACGGACGCGCGCCAGATCCAGCGATGGGAAACGTGGATCGACCATCATCTGGTGCGGCTTGTCGGCCAGTTGCTCGGTATAGGCCTCAAAAAAGCGTACCGCGCCACTTTCGGTATCGGTATAGGCCCCAGTAGCCACCGTGGTGACCGGCTTGCCATTGACCGTCAGCCGTTTGTCTTTGTAGGCAATGGTGTCGCCAGGTGTGCCAATGACACGCTTGATGAAGTCCTTTGACATGTCTTCCGGATAGCGGAACACCATGACGTCGCCGCGCCGCGGGGAATTCATCTCGGCGATCTTTTTATTCATCACCGGAATGCGAATGCCATAGGTGAATTTGTTGACCAGAATGAAGTCGCCCACCAGCAGGGTTGGCACCATCGAGCCGGATGGAATTTTGAATGGCTCAAACAAGAATGAGCGCAACGTGAACACGATCAGGATCACCGGAAAGAAACTCTTGGCCATTTCGACCAACACCGGGTCTTGCGCGCCGGCGACGCGTTGTTTGCGGAACGCCAACGCATCAACCAGCCAAATCAAACCGGTGATAGTCGTCGCGGTCAACAAGACCGCCGCGAATCCCATGATTTCTTTAAACGTCAGCATTGCCAGTGACGCAATGAACAGCACCGGCCAGGCAATCTCAAGCATGGTGTGGATCGACGAACGCGCATCAGCGTCGGACGGGAATGCATTACCGGAAGCCGACAAGACTTCATTTTTGCCGACAAAAAAACTCGCCACCACCACCATCAAACTGGCCGCAATGGACAGCCAGCCAATCATTTCCCAATTCATAGTCTTATTTCCAACCTCGTTGATATCAGGCAGAGATTCTGCCGAAATTCATGCCTACGCGCATTGCTGATGCGACCAGCGCCCGCTTGCGCGGTACCAATCACCTGTCAGCCTTTGTTGTCTGCTGCCGCCTACTTGTCGCCAATCTGCAGAATCGCAAGAAAGGCTTCCTGCGGGATCTCAACGTTGCCGACCTGCTTCATGCGTTTCTTGCCCTTCTTCTGCTTCTCAAGCAGTTTTCGCTTGCGCGAAATATCGCCGCCATAACACTTGGCGATCACGTTCTTGCGCAGCGCTTTCACGTTCTCGCGCGCGATGACATTGCCACCGATGGCAGCCTGGACGGCGACGTCAAACATCTGGCGTGGAATCAGTTGGCGCATCTTGGCGGCAAGCTCGCGGCCGCGGAACTGACTATTCGCACGATGGACGATTAACGATAGCGCATCGACTTTGTCGCCATTGATCAAGATATCCAGTTTCACCAAGTCAGCGGCGCGATACTCCTTGAACTCGTAATCGAGCGACGCATAGCCGCGCGACACCGACTTCAACTTGTCGAAGAAATCCATGACCACTTCGTTCATCGGCATCAGGTAGGTCAGGATCACCTGCCGACCGTGGTATTGCATATCAACCTGCATGCCGCGCTTCTGATTGCACAAGATGATGACAGAGCCAACATACTCTTGCGGCATCATCATCGTGGCGGTGATGATCGGCTCGCGAATCTCCTGAATCTTGGTGCTCTCGGGCAGGCGTGACGGATTTTCAATCTCGATTACCGTGTTGTCCATCAGCAAGATCTGATAGATCACGGTGGGTGCCGTTGTGATCAGATCTTGGTCAAATTCGCGCTCGAGACGCTCTTGCACGATCTCCATATGCAGCAGGCCGAGGAACCCGCAGCGAAATCCGAAGCCGAGCGCTTGCGACGTTTCCGGCTCGAAACGCAGGCTCGCGTCATTGAGTTGCAGCTTGGTTAGCGCATCGCGTAGGCCGTCGTACTGGTTCGACTCCACCGGATACAGCCCTGCAAATACCTGCGGCTTGATCTCTTTGAAACCAGGTAATGCCGCGCTCGCCGGATTTTCCTGCAAGGTCATGGTGTCGCCCACCTTGGCCGATTTCAATTCCTTGATACCGGCGATCACAAAGCCGACTTCTCCGGCTTTCAACGCCGGGCGCGGCTGTGACTTCGGGGCAAATACGCCGACCTGCTCGCATTGGTGTAGCGCGCCGGTTGCCATCAGTAGTATTTTGTCCTTGGCCTTCAGTACGCCGTCCACCACGCGCACCAGCATCACCACACCAACATAATTATCAAACCACGAGTCGATGATCAGCGCCTTGAGCGGGGCGTCAGGGTTGCCGCGGGGCGGCGATACGCGAGCGATGACGGTTTCAATCACGTCGTCAATTCCGACCCCGGTCTTGGCGCTGCAACGGACGGCATCATGCGCTTCAATGCC
>JAYVUH010000549.1:0-5923 GCA_043788115.1 Burkholderiales bacterium | reverse complement strand
CCTGCTTCAACACAACGCGATTGGCAAATACGCTCTCAACCGTCATCCCGTTGATATCAGCGCCCTTGTTCACTCGGTGGGTCTTGTTGGTCCCGGTTTCAAACAAGTAAGCGACTGAAACCTGTTCGCTCACCGTGGTGCCGGCTAGCCGGAACTGGCCTTTTTTCATCGCCATCTGCGCGCTATTGCCGGCCGGGGCAGGTCGTCGTGTCGGGATAAACAGCGGGCGTTCGACCGTCTCACGATAGCCGCTGCCCGTCGGTGAGAGCGGGGCGAGAGCGAACCGCGGCAACACCTTCGTCTCTAGCGACGGTGTTTTGGCGTTGCTGCCGGCGCTGCGACCTCCCATTAGTGAGCGGCCCCAGTCGGTTTCAAAACCGATCGCCGCCAGCGTCCCAGCCAGTAGCACACACAAGACGGTCGCCAGCGCCGGGCGTGAGGACATCATGATTTTGCCTTTGCCGGCGGCTTGCCGTTGGCGGGTTTGGCGTCGGCTGGCCCAGCGGTCGTCGTGGTCGGCGCCAGCGGAATCAGGGCAGCCACATCGAACTGGATGAACATCTCGGGCTCAAACCCCGCCTGCGGCTTGAAGCCCGACGGCACCTGCGACCGAACGGTGAGATTGTCTAAAAACAGATACGGCTCACGGCCCTCCATCGCATGAAGAATCTGGCGAAGATTCTGAATGTTGGCCGTCATCTGGATCGTGGCGTTGACCTGTCGAACGCCATTGTCGTCCTTGTGTGCCAGCAACTGCGACGACAAAATTCTGCCGTTGTTCGCCTCGATGACCGCCTTCGCGACATCCTGCAAATCCGCTCCCGCCAGCGCGGCGGTGGCACCCTTGACGAAGAACTTCCGCGTGTCCCCGGTCTTCAGCGTTTCTACCGCCTTCATCAGATTGGGCCGCAGCTGGTTGAGCGACGTGTAGCTACGAAGCTGCCGCGCCATTTGCGAGGCCGCACTATCGTAGCGATCAAACAACCACCAAGCCGGCAACGCCAGTATCGCCATCACGGCAACGACGGCGACCAGCAACAGGCCGAGCGCGGCCGAGCGATTCGCCGCCGGCGTACGCAGCGGCAACAACGCTCCCGCCTGCGGCGTTGGCAGCGTCGCACTCATGGCGTCATCTTCATTTGCGGTGCAACGCCCGGCAAGGGTATCTTGGCCGTGCCAGGCGCGGTTGGTGCCGACACGCGCTTATCCTCGACTTTGCTGTCCACCCCGGCCGGTTAGTCTTTGCTGATTTTTACGGGTTCGGGCGCTACCACGGGCACATTTGCCGGGCTGGACGGGCTGGCCGGCTGTACAGGCTTGTCTGTAGCGGACGGCGGCGCGACGAGCAAATCGACCATCTCCGGCATGACGCGCGGCTTCAACTCGGTGGCGATTTGAAACCGCTCGGTGTTGGGCTGTGTTCCGCGCGTGGTCTGTGCGCGCTGGGTGGTGTTTTGCAGCAGCGGCGACTGCTCCAGCAGCTCAATCATCTTCGATGCAGTAGCAGCCTCGCCAATCAATTGCACTTCGCGCACATTCTTGTTTGCCTTCGATGCGCCTGCTGGTGCCCGCATTTCCAGACTCTGTAGCCAAGTGGTGTCGGGCGACAGCCGCGTCAATTCCTCAAGGATGTCGACCACAGCGTAGGCTTGGTATTTCTTTGTCATCGCCAGTTGATATTCCTGTGACAGGCGCTGGAACTCCGCTTCGATCTTGCGCGTCGCCTCCGCCTCACTGCGCGCTTTTTCCACGCGTGGTGCGAGTTCGGTCACTTCGGCATGACGTTGAAGAATCGGCACGCCGACCGCAGCGGCAATCAGCACGACCAGCAAGCCAAGCAGACCGAGATTCAATTTTTGCAGTTGCGTCAAACGTCGTGGTGCACGCTCCGCAGCAGGCAGAAGTTCGGACATCGCGCCAGCGGCCGGATTAGTGATCACGGCGGAGTAGACCGCCCCGCCAGCGCCGCGCACGCGCTCTACGGCAGCAGCGACCACGCGACGCAACACCATGGTCAGTTCAACATCCAGCCGCGCCACCCCGTCCGCCGACTGATAGCGACGCTCAACACGCGTCGTCAAATAGATCTGCTCTGGCGTAAACGGCGTTTGCCGGTCGAGGTCGTTCATCACCACGTCGGCCAAGCTTTCCTCAACCGCCGCCGGATACGCGACGCTCTTTTGCAGCACGTGCGTCCAATCGACCAACAGTCGTACGTCGCGTCCGCTAAGCCGTGGCGGCAGGGCGATCGTACCGTCAGCGGCGAGCGTCAAATCCACCGTTCCAGAACGGTCCACCCAGTATTTTTCGACCAGCGGCGTGAGCACAAGACGCAGCTCGGCACGCCACCAACGCCAGAAATGTTGCAGCGCGGGTGGCACGATAATGCGAACGCCGCCGTTACGGGCCGCCGCAGGAGTGCTCGAGGATGGAATTACCGCTGACATAGACCGTCATCTTACCTTTATGGAGCACTGCCCGGCGATACCAGTTTTCCCAATGCCGGAGCCGACGTGTTACCAGTTGTTGCACCGGACTGCGTGCCATCGCCGGTCAGCGACGAGGTGTCGGTAAGATCCCGCCCCTCTTTCCACGACAAGTACGCGTAGGGCCGCTTGGGGTCGGTATACCGCCGAACGACGACTTCACGCACAAAGCGGTTACCGTCGGCGAACACGGCATCGGTGCGAATTCGTACCGGCGTCTGGTTATTCGACAGGCTACGGAAGACATTCTGCGGAAAATTCGGGATGGGTCGGCGCGACGCCCTCGCGATATCGCGACGGCTCAGGTATTCGTCGATCTGTTCAGCGTTCACATTGGGCAGGGCCAACAACACTTCCCGCGTGGCGATTTGCTCGTTGACGCCGGTCTGCCCCGAATACACAGTGATAAGCGGTGCCAGCTTGGCATAAAGTGCCGGCGTCATGCCCAGCACTAGCTTGAGCTCTTCGATGGATTGGAACAACGCGTTTGCCGGGCCGTAGCCGAGGCCGGCCGCCGTGTACTCGGGTGCCTCCGCCCCCTTGAGGCGACGATTCGAATCGGTGTCGCGCCAGTCAGCGATGGCATCCACCAGCGTTGGCACGTCGTCGGCGGCCACACCCTGGGAGAGCAACAGGCCACGCAGCAGCTGGTCGTTGACCCGATTGATATCGATTTTGCCTGTCTCATCCTGCATGGTGATCGTGACCGTGGTATCGCGGTACTGCCATTGCCGCGAGCTACCGTCGGTGTTCCAGCGGCCTTCGATATTTTGCGGCTTGTAGAGTTCATACAGGGCGCGCTGCAGCGCCGCGTCGGCGAGCGCCTCCGCCTTCACGCGTGACAGCGAATTGGCGACCACGTTGACGTCGGTACGCATGGTTTGCACGAACGAGGCGGCGATCACCACCAGCAGCGTGATGATCCACAGCACGATGATGAGCGCAACACCACGCTGCAGCGGCACCGGGCAACCTGTTTTGCAATGATGCGGGCGCATCATCGCGGCCTCGGCCCACACTGGCGGGTGAAGTTGCTGGTCAGGCAACCGGCTTCCTCGCCGACCTTGACCGCAAACACCATATCGGGAATGTCGCGTCCGCGGGTGGTGTCCACCCTCAGCCGAATCAGCGCGGGCAGCCTTGCCAGATCGCGCCACTCTTCGCGCCAGGTGGGCTCCGCCAGGTCGGTTTCAGCGCCGAAATAGTTGATCTCAAACGCGCTGACGTTTTCCATCAGCCGCACTGGCGGCGCCAGCATGTTTGACTGTAGCTGATCCTTGCTGGGCGCGACCAGCCCGTCAAAATTTTGTGCAGCACTGTCGAACGCCTGACGGTTCAATTGCAGCACGCCACCGTCAATGAGCGCCAACTCGGCCCATTGCAAGCCGCCGCCTGCGCCGTTTTGCAGTGCGGCGTCGAGATTAAGTGACGTCACGTATCGCAGGCTGGTCTTGCTGCCCTCGAAGGCGATGTGGGGCTGTGTGACGGCACGCCAGCGCGTCGGAAAAATCTGTCCCAACTCGCGACGCATAAATCGTTCCACCAGCCGCCAGTTGGAAGCCTCGGCGACGCGGGCGTCGCCCGCGTCCCACGCGCGAACACCGACGTTAAGTGACGCGTAGATCATCCCCATCATGGCCGCCAGCAGGGTGATGGCGAGCAGCAATTCGATCAGCGTGAAGCCTTCCAAACGGCGGCCATCCCTGCGGCGACCACGCATACGGGGCGCGGGACGATTCGATTGCGGGGCGACGGCGCTCATATCCGCGGCCCGATCTTCATGGTGTTTAGTGTCACGGCCCGCTGCCGACCGTCGTCGGTGGTGAACGCCACGCTCAGTTCAATCTCGTAGAGTCGCACGAACAGCAACGAGTCAACATCAACATTGCCCAGCGTTGTCGTCGGCGCGGCTGGCGCGAGTGTCGATGAAGAAGTGCCGCCAACACCCGTGGCTTGTGCGTTCGCCAGCGCGGCTGTTTCCAGCGTCGAGGGCGTGGCAGGTTCGCTGGCCGACGAGTAGGCGCGAACCGACATCGTCCAGCTAAAACTGTCGTCGAACTGCCCGTTGAAATCGCCCTCGCTGAGGACGTCTTCAACACCGACCCCAGCCAGCTTCGATTCGGCCAGCATGGCCGCTTTCGCGTAGCGGTCGGCCACGTCTGCGCCGTTCACGCCACGCGAGAACACCTGCATGATGATGCCCATGGCGAGCGCCAGCAACGTAAAGGCGACCAGCACTTCGAGCAGAGTGAATCCTGAAACCCTAATACTGGCGGGCGTTTTCGAGCATTTTTGCTTCAAGATGCCCATGGATACTAGAGTTTCTGATTCTGTAAATCAGCCACCGTGACCCGTCCGGTCAGCCAGTCGACATCGATGGTGAACTCGCGCTCGTTGGCGATCACGCTCACGCGGCCGCCATTCGACGAGCCATCCGGGTAGAAACGAAAGCTGGCGACCTGCTCGGTGATCTGGTCGGCCTGCGAGGTAAACAGTTTTAGCGTCAGTTGATCGTTGAGTTTGTGGGTCTTATCTTCGAAGGTCGTGGTGAATTCACGGCTGTCGACATTGACGGTGACAAACGCATCGCGGCGGGTGTTGATTGCTGAATCGCGCGCCAACTTCATCGCAGCGGCGATGGCGCGTACGTTCGATTTCAATTCCGCACCGGACACGCCGCTACCCATCATGCGCGGCACCAGTGTAAACATGAGCGCGATCAGCATGACGACCAGCAGCAACTCAAGCAAGGTGAAGCCGCCGACACGTTTACGTTGACACTTCCTCATGCAAGCACCGGGTGGTCTCAACGCGGGGTTTCAACGCGGGCCGTCAATCCCACGAGCGTAGGTCTCGATCGGCTCCTTCGCCGCCTTCCTTACCGTCAGCGCCGAGCGAGGTGAGCTCGAACGGCCGGTTGGCGTCGCCTGGCGACTTGTAAATCATGTCGTTGCTCCACGGGTCCTTGATGGCATCGGCATTTTTTACGTACGGCCCGTTCCAGTTGGTCGCACTCCCCGGATTGACCAGCAGCGCGCGAAGGCCCTCAGCCGTGTTCGGATAGCGCCCGGTGTCCAACTTGTACATGTCGAGTTGCGCGGAGATTTCGCTCATGCGCGCTTTGGCGAGGCCAGCCTTGGCCTTATCGCCCTGCCCAAAAATGCGATTTCCTGCCCACGCTACGACCAGACCGATGATGGTGATGACGATGATGATTTCGATCAGCGTGAATCCACGATTCGAACGCGCACGAAATTGCTTCACTGAAAAATCCATGGTGACTCCTTAGAAAACCTAGAACTTAATATCCATCATGCCAAGCATCGGGTCGAGCAACAGGAACATGATGCCGGCAATAAATAACGCGAGAAAAATAATCAGCAGCGGTTGCATCAGCGCTAGTGCGCGCTTAATCAACGTCGCCACCTCTCGGTCGT
>JAYVUH010000548.1:0-2037 GCA_043788115.1 Burkholderiales bacterium | reverse complement strand
CCACCGGCATTTTCTCCGCTTGGTTCGCGCAGAGCGACCGCGTCGCCGCAGGAAAACTCGCCAGCATCCTGCTGCTGTTTGTCGCCATGGTGATGCTGTTAGAGCACTGGGCTCGCCGCCGTGCGCGCTTTGCCGATAACCGCGCACGACCAGCCAAACGCACGCCAATTTTCGGCGCAGCAGCGATCGGCGCATTCATCGGCTGCCTGATTCCGGTGACCGTGGGCTTCTTGCTACCGCTGGTATTGCTCGGGCGGCTCGCCGTCTCCGACTCGCAGTCCGGCGTTGACGGTACGGCAGCCGGTGCATTTGCGTTCAACCGGCTCGATGAGTTTTTGCGGCTGGCGTGGAATAGCTTCTCGTTGGCCACACTCACGGCCGCAATCGCGGTTGCGGTCGGCTTGATGCTGGCCTACGCGAATCGCCGCGCACCAAGTCTGGCCATGCGCTTCGCCAACCGCGCCGTCAGCCTAGGGTATGCCATTCCGGGCACCGTGATCGCCGTTGGCGTACTGCTACCGGTCTCGCTACTTGACCACCGGCTGGCCGACTTTGTCAGTGCAATCGCCGGGCACGATGTGGGGTTGATCCTCACCGGCGGCGTCTCGGTGTTGATCTACGCCTACCTCATACGCTTCCTCGCCATCAGCCTGCAAACCTGCGAAGCCGGCTTCGCGAAAATTACCCCGAGCATGGATAACGCCGCGCGCTCACTGGGGGCCAGCAACCGTGAAGTGGTACGCTTGATCCATGTTCCACTATTGCGCTCAACGCTCATCACTGCGGGGCTGCTGGTGTTCGTTGACGTCATGAAAGAACTGCCGGCAACGCTCGTCATGCGCCCCTTCAATTTCGATACGCTCGCCGTTCGAACCTACACGCTGGCCAAGGACGAGCGGTTGGCGGAAGCATCGGCGGCGGCGCTGGCCATCGTGCTGGTTGGACTGATCCCGGTCATCTTCGCGTCGCGCGCGATTACGACCGCCGGAGACATCTCCCCAGCAAGAACGGAAAGCGACCGCGCTTAGGCGAGTGCGCGAATTGTCGCCAGCGGCGGCGAGTCGACCGCCTTGCGTGTTCCCAGCAGTCCGGCCACGGCGATGCCAAGTCCGCCGCCGAAAATGCCAATCACCGGTATCCACCAATTGATGACATACGGCACGTTCAGAACCCGGTCGGAGAGCACCGCTGCCAATGACATCGCGCCGATGCTGGCAATCAGACCCGCCAACAATCCAATCGCGAGAAACTCCGCCAACTGTAGAACCACCATCTGACGTCGATTGGCGCCGAGGGTGCGCATGACGGCCGCGTCGAACACGCGTTCGTCCTGTGTCGTTGCAATCGCGGCGTACAGCACGACGAGGCCCGCTGCAAGCGCAAACAAGAACACGAACGAAACGGCATTGGCGACCTGATCGGTGATGGCCCGCACTTGATTCATGATCGCGGTGAGGTCGAGTACCGACAGATTCGGAAACTGGCGGATCAAACCGGTCACCACCGCCTCATTGCCCGGCGGCAGATGGAAGCTTGTGATGTAACTGGCGGGATAGCTGTTGAGCAAGCCGCGGTTGGCAATCACAAAGAAATTTGCTTTGAAAGAGTCCCACTCAACCTTGCGCAAGCTGGTCACTTTCGCGCTAAAGCGCGAGCCGGCAACATCGTAGGTCAGCGTATCGCCGAGCTTGATGTTGAGCGTCTTCGCAATACCCTCCTCGACCGAAAATTGAGGCTCCTTGTCGCCCGCTGTCCAGAAGCGGCCCGCCACGATCTTATTGTCGGCTTGCATTTTGTCGGCCCACGACAAGTTGAACTCGCGCTCAGAGGTTCGACGAGCGCGCTCGTCGGTGTAGCCGCGCTTGGCAACGGGAGTGTCTGAGACGGAAATTAAGCGCCCGCGAATCATCGGGTACAGGTCGGGCGTCGGCATGTTTCGCTCGGCGAAATAGGCGCGCACTTTGTCGAGTTGATCGGTTTGAATGTTGATGACAAAGCGATTCGGCATATTGCCGCCGACCGACCCCTGCCAGCGTG
>JAYVUH010000547.1:0-2090 GCA_043788115.1 Burkholderiales bacterium | reverse complement strand
TATCGCGACGTCGCGATTTATCAGCCGTTCTGATCCGCGACAGCTAGTGCCGACTCAGGGGCAATCGGTGCCTTTGTTTCGTTCGCTCCGCCGCCAAATGTGTGCGGATTTACTCAGCCGCTAACAACAAAGTGGATACGTTTCACGAAAACGCGTTGCCATTGATTTTTCAGCACAATTTCCGAGAACAAATTTACCGTGGTGCGCGGGTTCGCAGCCGCGTTTGCGGCAGTCATCGGGTAAAATGCGAGGTTGATTTTTTTGAAGCACTACCGAAAACATGTTGACAGGAAGCCTGGTCGCAATAGTTACGCCGATGCTGCCCGACGGCGCGCTTGATTTCCCGCGGCTCAAATCGTTGATTGACTGGCACGTGGATGCTGGCACCCGCGGCATCGTGGTGGTTGGCACGACTGGCGAATCGCCGACGGTTGACTTCGAAGAGCACCGTGCGCTCATTCGCGCGGCGGTGGAGTTTTCTGATCGGCGGATTCCGGTCATCGCTGGCACTGGCGCGAATTCGACCAAAGAGGCGATTCAATTGGCAGAATACGCCAAGCTGGCCGGTGCGGACTATTCGCTTTCTGTGGTGCCGTACTACAACAAACCCACGCAAGAAGGCATGTTTCAGCACTTCAAGGCGATTGCCAACGCGTGCGATTTGCCGTTAATTTTGTACAACGTTCCGGGCCGAACTGTTGCCGATCTGGCGAACGATACGGTTTTGCGCTTGTCCGAGATTGGCAACATTGTGGGTATCAAAGATGCTACCGGCAACATGGCGCGCGGCATCGATCTGCTGAAACGCCTGCCGGAACATTTTGCTGTCTACTCTGGCGATGATGTTTCGTCGCTGGCACTGATGTTGATGGGAGCGCACGGTAGCATTTCAGTGACAGCCAACGTGGCACCCGCGCTGATGAGCCGTATGTGTGAGGCAGCGTTGCACGGAGCGCGCGACGAGGCCATTCGCATCAACGACAGCCTGCTCGGTTTGCATAACGATTTGTTTGTTGAAGCCAATCCAATTCCGGTGAAGTGGGCGTTAGCCGAGATGGCGAAAATTGATTCTGGTATACGTCTGCCGTTGACGCCGCTGGACCCGAAGTTCCATGCCACGTTGCGCATCGCGATGCGCGCAGCGGGCGCTCTGAAATCTTAAGGAAGTTTGCAATGACGATCATGTTCAAGTCGAAGCCCATTAATCACGTTGTCGTTGCAGGTTTGCTGCTTGCGCTCGGCGGATGCAGTACTTTCATGAAGGAGCCTGACTACCGGAGCCAGGGCAACAACGTAAAGGTGCGGTCGCTAGAGATTCCACCAGATCTGACGACACCGTCGGCCGATGATCGGTTTGTCGTCCCCAACGCGTCTGCGACTACGTTTTCGGCCTACACACGCGACAAGGGTGCCGTTGTTCCGAGCAGCGCTTCCTCTGGGGTGCTCCCAAAGTTTGAAAACGTGCGCATGGATCGATCGGGTGATTTGCGCTGGCTTGTGGTCACGGCCGCACCGGATCGTGTGTGGCCGCAGGTGAAGGAATTTTGGCAGGAGACCGGTTTCATCATCAAACGCGAGACCCCTGAAGCGGGCATCATGGAAACCGACTGGGCGGAGAATCGCAGCAAGATCGGCCAAGATCCGATCCGGAATACCATTGGGAGACTGTTCGACGGAATGTATTCCACCGGCGAGCGGGACAAATTCAGAACGCGTATCGAACCAGGCGCCAATGGGACCACCGAAATTTTCGTAAGCCATCGTGGCGTCGAAGAGGTATTTACGAACCAAGACAAGAATAGTACGGGCTGGCAGTTCCGCCCTGCGGACAAGGACCTTGAAGCAGAAATGTTGGGTCGAATGATGGTGAAGTTCGGCTTCGCCACGAGTAAGGTAGCGGCAGTCAGCGGTGCCGTTGCGGTCCCGGCCGCAACCGCTCGTGCAAGTTATGACAAGGACAACTCGCTCCGCATCAACGAACCGTTCGATCGGGCGTGGCGTACGGTTGGTCTGGCGCTCGATCGATCTGGATTTACTGTTGAGGATCGTGATCGCTCCAAAGGGCTGTTCTTTGTTCGCTATATCGACCC
>JAYVUH010000546.1:0-2674 GCA_043788115.1 Burkholderiales bacterium | reverse complement strand
TGGCAACGACAAGGAAGCGTCGAGGCGCCACCGGCCTGTCACGCCGGGGGTCGCGGGTTCGAGTCCCGTCCACCCGCCAAAATGTAAATCCTAAGCAATTGATTTGCTTAGGGTTTTTTCAATTCTGCAGATCACAATCAAATTTTCCCATATCTCAATCCACTTTCGGACTGTAGACGTGGCGACGTATTTGTGGATTTTGTCGGACGCTCAAGCGAGTCGCGTCACCGATTCTTTGTCGGACCATCATATGGGTCTTGGAAATTCCGAGCACCTCGCTGCGAGCATTGGCGGCCAGCGAGATGGCGGGTTGTTTCGCGAACAAAAAATATCGCGCAACGCAAGAGTACAACACGCGAATGCACCGAGCGACGGATTTTGCAGTTCATTCCGATATTCGGGTGCCGACGATATCTACCCTGAGTCAGTTCCCGTGGGTCCACGTTCCGTCAGCTGGCGCACGTCGGACATCAAGGTGCTGGTCGAGCACCCACCGGCCGGCAAGGCAACGGGCGCGAACAAACCCCACAGGCGAGGAGGTCCCGACACATAACACTCGCTCGAGAAGAGTCGGTCAGACCGCCAAAAGAAAACGACTCCAATGCCACACTTCCACCAAAAGGCATAAAGCACTGTAGCCAATAGGATGGCCGCAGCCATTCACTGTGACTTCCCGGAAACGGACAAACAGCGAGCGCAATCCAGATTCCGCTTGGTTGCGGCAACGGATGAGATTTCACGTTTCCGTTACGGAAAAGCGCGATGGCCATTCGGTGATTGGCGGACTAGAATCGTGTGCTTACAGGCGTAACTACTTAGGCGAAGGGGCGGTTATGAGTGAAGTCAGGCATCAAGAGCAGTACGAGGGTACGGTGGTTCAAGTGGGCAATTCGCGGGGAGTTCGGCTGCCTGCTGGCTTTTTCAACGCCCATCCCGAGTTCAGTGACAAGGTCAAGCTGACGGTTGTTGCTGACGGCGCGGTGCTGATGTCGGCGAAGAACCGGGCTCCGCGCAAGACCAAGGACGACGAAGGCGACCCGGTAGTCGCCAGCTTCCTCCAGTTCCTGGAGCAGCAAATGACCAACAAACCGCAGGATATTGTTGTGGCCGATGCAGCGCAGTTGCGTCGCATTGGAAAGTTGGTCTAGGGCGTGAAAGTCGAATAGTGCCGACCATGATCGCGAACGGCTGGCGTCTCTATTACTTCCGGGTCTTCAAGGCTGCGCTCGATGAACTCGAAGCGACGGTCACCGAACTCGCCCGGAAAGATCCCGAGGGTTACAAGACGCACCCGAAGACCAGGCTTCTGGCGTCTGTGTACCGCGCGGTGACCAAGCTTGTACCTGCCAACCCAGACGCACCCGAATTTCGCCTTGGAAAGACTCTTGGTACCGGAAACACAAATTGGCGACGGGTCAAGTCCGGGATGCCGGATCGGTACCGGCTGTTCTTCCGTTTTGCAAGTAGTCCTGTGAAGATCGTTGTGTACGTGTGGTTCAACGACGAGGACACGCTGCGCAAGGCTGGATCAAGGACCGATGTGTATGAGACGTTCAAGCGGATGCTGGCGCGAACCGTTGTTCCGAGCGACATCGATGCACTGCTGGCCGGCGCGGCTGAAGCAGGTTAGCGTGAATTAACTTTCATGATGCGGGGTGAAGCGTGGGCATCATGAAAGTTGATGCAAGGGCAAGACATGGCTATGCAATACAGCCTTCATCACCTGGCGTACTGCGCGCGAATGCCCAGTGTCATGTGGGCAATGCCGCTGTGGCGGTGCTTATCGTTGTACCAGGCGAACGAGTTGGCGTGACTGCGGTTTGCCGGCAGGAATTCTTCACCACCCGTGAGGTTCGCAAACAAGACTGACCCGGCGTGTCCCTTGCCGCCAATCGTGCGCGAGGGTCTCCGATCATCAATGGCCGATGATCGCTCGCCAGCCCGGCCAAGTTGTTGACTGCGCCGGCACCGAACCACTTGCCATCCCTCCGTTTGCGCCAGCGGTCCGGGTCGCACGACTACCCATGCACCTCGATCACCATTGACCCGACCTCGTCGATCCGCGCCGTGTGCCCCAGTCCCACCAGCGTGGTGGCGTCGAGCTGGGTTACGATGGCCGGGCCGGTGAACTCCGCACCGGCACCGAGTTTGTCGCGGTCGTAGACGGGGCAGTCGCGCAGTCCGGATGGGAAGAACACCGGCTGCATCCCGACCTGAGCCTGCCGCACGTGTGTGTTGGCCGCCAGCCGCGGCAAAGTGGGTTGCGACAGGTTACCCACGGCGGTGACGCCCAGGGTAACAATCTCGACCGGGGCGTCCTCCTGGGCAAAGGTGTACATCTGGCGGTGCAGGGCATGGAACCGCTCGATGCAGGCCTGGGTCGTGGCAGGGGTCACGGCACCCACCCAGGGTACGGTGAGCTCGAACCCCTGGCCCTGGTAACGCAGGCTGGCGGAACGTTGCAGCACACGGCGCGTGCGCTGCAGCCCTTCGCTCTCGAACCACGCATTGGCCTTTTCCTCGAGCTCTGCAAACACCTGCTCCATCACGTCGTAACGGACGTCAGGCGGGCGTTGCAGGCAGGTGCGGGCGTAGTCTGAGCGCAGGTCCGACACCATCAACCCGAGCGCCGACAGCACGCCGGGCGCGGGTGGCACCAGGATGCGCTGCACGC
>JAYVUH010000545.1:0-2201 GCA_043788115.1 Burkholderiales bacterium | reverse complement strand
GCCAAATCACTCGTCGAAACGCCAAACCATTTGGCGAGCGTCGCGCCATACTGGTCAACAGAGGTGGTTGGAATCCAGCGGCCGTTGGTCGAGACGTCGTTTGGACCGCCCAGTGTGTGATTCGGGAATTCCCCGTAGAACTCCTGACCTTTGACCGCGCCACCGATGATCATCTGGTGATTGCCCCAACCATGGTCTGAACCGCCACCCGATGCCGCCTTTAATGTGCGGCCGAAGTCTGACATCGTAAAGGTGGTGACTTTGTCAGCGATACCCATCTGCACGGTGGCGTCGTAGAAGGCTTTCAACGCGGGGCCGAGCTGGCCATAGAGCGTGTTGTGCGAATTGAGCTCGTTGGTGTGTGTGTCAAACCCGCCCAACGAAACGAAGAAAATCTGGCGCTTCAAGCCGATGGTGTTGCGCGCCTCGATCAACTTCGCGACCTGCTTCAATTGATTGCTGATCCCGTTGTTGGTATTGCCAAACGACGCGACACCTGGCGTGTTGTTCACCGTGATGATCGGATTCAGTACGTCGGAGGCACCCAACGCCTGCGCCAACAGATCATCTGCTTCTCGCACGAAGTCGTTACCCGCGTTCAAATTCATAATGTTCTTGAGTGCCGCCTCACGTACCGTTGTCTGCGCGGCGGTACCGAAGGTGCTCAAACCGAACGTGCCGGTGGCCGGGATCGCCACCACACGCGGCGTATTTCCGTTGGTGTAGATCGCCGAGCCGGCGATGGATGTCACCATCGGGAAATTGCTGCCGTTGGTCGGTCCAACGACGTCGGCCAAGCGACCGCCCCAACCGGTACGCTCGATACCCTTGGCGATTGATGTCTGCCACGCCAACTGTTGATCGGAGTGCGAAAACAACTGATCCGGCCTCGCCTTCGATGCGGCCAGGTACTCGGCCTTGGTGAGTGGCTCGGCAAGTGTGCCGACGTTGGTGAGCATGGCCATCTTGCCCGCGTCAAATAGGGTCTTGAGATCGGTCATTGCTGGGTGTAGACCGTAATTCTTGTTCAACGTTTTTGGTGTGATGCCGAGCAACTGCGCCTGGGTGAGCGCGATACCGCCGTTGGCGGGTGTACCGCGCGCGGTCGCATATAGGTTGTATTCCGCCATATCCATCGGCACAACCAGGTTGTTTGAGTCGTTACCGCCAAACAGGAATACGCAGACCAGCGCTTTGTAATCACTGGCTGGGGCAGTTTGTGCGAGCGCCGCTGACAAACCCAGTCCGTCAATCGTACCGGTCGCCGAAAGTGCACCTGCACTGGCGATGGACTGAAGCAGGCGACGGCGGGTAATGATGTAAGGTGCGTTCATGATGTGTCCTACCGATCAACTTGGAAATGGCTGGATGAGAGAACCAGATAGGCCGCCGTTCTCGCCCGCCCTAAGGTATCTGTTGCGGCAATCGTATTCACTGCGGTTACCACCTGCGCCTGCGCGGAAGTTGACATGACACCTCCGGTGAATACCCATGACAACCTGTCGACCAGCGCGGCTGGGTTGGCGGCCAGCGCCTGCCATGGTGCCCAGTCAACCGTTGTTCCCGTTGCACCCGTCACGCTGGCATCGATCGCATAGTTGACGTTGGTCGTGTTGCGCAGGAAATTGGTGCGGGCGAAGGTGGTGGTTGAGGTGAGGATCTCAAACTCGGGACCAACCTTGCCGTTGGACACGGTGTTGTCAGGCGCGTAGTAATTGAACACAGTCGGGGCACGGAACAAGTCCTGCGCCATCGCCGCGTACTGGGTGCGGACCCAGACGCCGTCGTTGACTCCGCCAAGTCCACGATATGCGCTCAATGCCATTAACACCGGCTCTTTCAGTTTGCCGGCAGCAGCCGTTGTTTTGATCGGCCCACGCGCTTCCGGATCCAGCAGCACCGCCCGCACTACAGCCTTCAGGTCTCCACGAACTCCCGCGCCGTTGTTGTTGAACACCGCCGAAACCCGGCCGACGTAGGCGGGGCTTGGATCACCGCTGACGAGTTTCTGAATCAATTGCTTGGAAATGAATGGCGCTACGTTGGGGTGCGAGAAGAGATGGTTGATGACCAAGTCGAGTTCTGCTGAAGCATTCATATTTGCCGGAACCACAAAACCGTTAAACAAGGTTTTGCTCCCGACGTCGTGGTTCGTTTGTACCGGCATCATTGGATATTCGTAGTAGCCGGGATTGTTACGC
>JAYVUH010000544.1:0-8062 GCA_043788115.1 Burkholderiales bacterium | reverse complement strand
TCCAACTGCACCGCCAGCGCGGCGTTGCGATTATCACCGCGCTGCTGGTCGTGATGCTCGCCGCCACCATCGCCAGTTACCTGCTCGCACAGCAATCCGAGGCCCTGACGCGTGTCGAGCGCGCCTCGGAGCGAGCGCAACTCGGACTGCACGCCACCACCACACTTGAATGGGCGCGCAGCGCATTGCTTGCACAACAAAAAAACAGCGTCTATGTGGCGCTCACGCAACCTTGGGCGCAGGGCTTGGTGGCGAGGCCCATCGATACTGCCGTGGCAACCGGCCTGCTACGCGACGCACAATCAAAATTTAACATTAACAATCTGATCGACGGCAACGGCAGACGTCGTGATCCTGATTTAGAGGTCTTCACACGCTTGCTCAACACCCTCAAGCTCGACCCGGGACTCGCCAACGCGATCCTCGACTGGATTGATCGCGACGATGAGGTCAGCGGCCCGAGTGGCGCTGAGAACAGTTATTACTGGTCACAAACGGTAAGTGGTGCGCCGGGGTCCGGCAACTATGGCGCCGCCAACCGAGCGTTACTCAACATCGAGGAACTCTTGCGCGTCAAAGGTGTTGACGACGGTGTCTTGCGCGCGCTTGCGCCATTCATCACCGCGCTGCCCACACCCAATGGGGAACGGACACGCATCAATATCAACACAACTTCGAGGGAAGTTCTGTCGGCATTGTTCCCCGACGCCGGCGACGAGGTGTTGGGCGAGACGATTCGTATGCGCGACTTGCCATTTGCGGATATGGCCGACATTCGTGAGCGTCGCAAGCAATTACCGGTCGCGATCGTGGATGCCTACCTTGATACCAAGAGCCGCTACTTTGAAGCGACACTCGCCATCACCGGGCAACACTCGCAGATCCGCCAAGCCGCGCTGCTGCAGCTACAAACCGCGCCGCCAGGTGGGGGCAACCTCGCATGGCCCGCTATAATTTGGGTCAAAGAAAACGGATAGTGCTCCTGCATGCCACGCTATATATTTGTTCCAGATCGTGACCAATTTGAGGTCGACAGCGCAGCCTCGGCAAGCCGCGACGTTGGCGCGCCGGATCACATCAAATGGCTCTTGTCCAGCCCGGTTGGCGTCAGCGTGTCCGGCGGTGCGTCATTGCTGTCGCAGGTGCCCGTGTCGGACAGTACGGTCGTCATCATTCCCGTTTCACGGATCGCCTTTATCGACGCCATCCTGCCACCAGTGTCGGCGCAAAAGCGCGAACAACTGCTGAACTTTGCCATTGAAGACAAGCTGACCATCGACCCGGCCACCGTCCACGCGGTCGTGATCGGCAAGTCGCACGTTGGCGCGAACCATTATGTCGTCGCCGCCATTGACCGTCATTGGCTGGCCGCCGCGTTGCAATGGTTGGCACAGCACGGCGTCAGCGCGCAACTCGCCGTGCCAGAAACGGCGCTGCATTGGGTGGGTAACGGCGAATGGCTGGTGCATCTAGACGCGCGCTCAGGGTACGCGGTGCGCGGTGACGGACTAGCGTATGGTATTGATCAGCAAAACACCGATCTCTCGGTGCCGCCATTCGCGCTTAGCCTGGCGCTCAACGAAGCGGCGGCCGCCGATCCGCGGGCGTTGCCAACCCGCATCAACATCGTCGCACCGGCCGAGCTGGCCGCGCGGATTGATCGCCCGCGCTGGCAGAGTGCGCTCGGCGGTCAAAGCGTAGCCGGCATCGAGCTTGGCGTGAAAGTCGAAGACGTAATGCAAACCAGCATCGTTCCACCCAGTCTGCTGGCGCGATCCAATCTGCTCGTCGGCCCCTTCAAGCCCGTCAGCAGCGTATCGTCATGGCGAGCCGCGTTTCGCCCAGCGATGTTGGTCGCCACAGTGATGCTTGCGCTCCACTTCGTCTTTATCGGGTTTGATGCGTGGCGGCTATCGACGCAGCGCGCAGCGCTTGATGCGCAAATGGGCAACGTATTCCGGCAAAGCTTCCCCGAGGCCACCACCATTGTCGATCCCGTTTTACAAATGTCGCGCAATCTGGCCCAACTCAAACGCGAGCGCGGTGTGGCCGCTGACCCGTTGATCGAGCAGCTTGCGCTCGCCGCCTCACTCACAGCGGGCGTATCGGCTGAAATTCGTACCCTCAAGTTTGATGACGGCAAACTGATGGTCACCCTGACACCCAATGCGGCGGCAGCATTGCAGTCAGCGGCTGGCAAATCTTCGCTTGCCCGCGTCACGACATCCACAGATGCGACCAGCCTGCTCTTGGATAAGCCGACACCATGAAAACACTTCTCGATAAATTGCGCGACGGGCGCGCAGGGTTGATCGCAATCATTTCCAATGCCATGGCGACAATCATCACGCCGCGTTGGCAGGCGTTGTCGCCGGCTGGACAACGTATGATTACCGCCGTTAGTGCGCTGTTGACCGTCGGGGTGGTTTGGGCGATGCTGTATCAGCCGATACAGCAGAGTCGTGAAAGAGATCGGGCGCGAATCAAAAGCTTGCAAGCCCAACTTCAACAGATGCAGGATCAAGCAAACGAGGTTCGACAACTACGAACGATGGCACCGGTCGCGGCCACAGCGTCATTATTGTTGGCCGATGTGGTGCAGCTACAAACCGTGTTCGGCCCGCAAGCAAACGTCTCGCTTGCCACCAACGCCAAGGGGGCTGAACAGCCGGCCAGCATTGCGTTCCGCGTCAGCATCAGCCAAATGCCGTATGCGAATCTGATTGAGCGGCTCGAACAGACGGGCTTACGCTTCCGACTTCGCGTGTTATCGGCAGCTCTGACCCGAACCCCCGGTATGACACCTGCCGCCGTCTCTGGTGACATCTTGTTTGCCGACGCACGATGAAGGCGCAAACGATTGCACTCACCGGTGCGGCCGCACTCGCCATCGCCCTGCTTGCCTTTATTCCAGCGAAGATGCTTGAAACGACGTTAAATAAGCGGCTCGCGCCGGGTGCCCAGCTCACGGGCCTCAATGGCACGATCTGGTCTGGTGCGGCGACGATGCAAATCGCCGAAGCCGGCAAGCCCATCAGCACCGCACGTGGTGAGCGCATCGAAATTCCGCTGACATGGTCCTTCGCCCCCACCAGTTTGCTGCGACTTCGGCTTGGTGCCGACGTGGTGGCGAGCGGTCGCGCGCTTAGCGGCAAGGGCCGCGTCGAGGCGGGCTTTCTCAGCATGCACTTGCGTGATGCTGACATCAATGCGGCGATGGAATCACTTGGCCGCCTTCACCAGAACTACTCGATACTCAAACCCGGTGGCGAGTGTCAGATCCGCTCGACCGGCGCGCCCTTAACGATTGACTACCTGACACCGCATGCGATGTCGGGCCGCCTTGACTTTGCCGTGACTAACGTCCGCGTACGGTCAATTGCCGGCCTGCCGATCGCCGTGCCGCTCGGCAGCTACGGCGGTCACATGGTGTTTGACGGGCAGCGGGTGAACTATCAAATTGAGAAGTCAACCGGCTTGCTCGCGCTTACCGGCGGTGGACACATCGAACTCGGCAACACGCGCGAATTTCGCTACAAGGGCTATGCTGCCGCCCTGCCCGGCAGCCCCGTGTGGCTGGCGCAGGCGCTGGGCAGTTTCGGTCGGACCTCGCCTGACGGACGCGCCAACATCGACTACAAGACCAACTGGTGAACGCCGTTACCATGAAACCCTACCGCGCCCCCTGGTGGCTTGGCGGCAACTCAAACACGAGCCTCGCCGCGCACGCACAAACGGTCTATCCGTCTTTGTTTGCCAATCATCCGCATATCGATTACCAACGCGAGCGCTGGGATACGACACCACACGGCAAGCCAGATGGCGACTTCATTGATGTTGATCGACTTGCCTCGACGGCGGGCAACGCGGGCCAGCCGATACTGGTCGTGTTTCACGGGTTGGAGGGAAGTTCGCAGGGCATTTACGCACTGACCCTGATGTGCGAAGCAGAGCAACGCGGCTGGCGCGGCGTGGTGCCGCACTTTCGGGGTTGCAGCGGCGAGATGAACCGTCTGCCACGTGCATACCACTCGGGCGACGCGCCAGAAATTGAATGGATACTGCGTCGGGTCAAAGCAGAAGCGCCACAGCAGCCGTTGTTTGTTGCCGCGATTTCACTCGGCGGTAATGCGACGATGAAGTGGCTAGGCGATGCGGGTAGCGACGCAAGTGGTGTGGTGACAGCAGCAGCGGCGATTTCGGCACCGCTCGATCTGATGGCGGCGGGCGACGCACTGGCGCAAGGCTTCTGCAGGATCTATACAAAAAATTTCTTGCGCACGATGAAGAAGAATGCGCTCGCCAAACTCGAGAGGCACCCCGGCATCTTCCGCAAGGAGGTAATGATGCAGGCGGCCACGCTGCGCGAATTTGACAATGAGGTGACGGCCCCGCTGCATGGCTATCGCGATACCGACGATTACTGGACGCGCGGGTCGGCCAAACCTAGCTTAGTGAACGTACAGGTACCGTCGCTGATTTTGAATGCTAAAAATGACCCATTCCTGCCGAGCAGTGCTTTGCCCGGCGTGAATGAAGTCTCAGCCCATGTGACGCGTGACTTTCCTAAACACGGTGGGCATGTTGGATTTCTCACCGGCCCGTTCCCAGGCCAAAGCGGTTGGATGCCAGCGCGCGTGTTTCGTTACTTTGAAACAGGCGCCTGACATCTCCGCTGCGATAAACCCAATCGTACTTACTTCGTCCCGTTGACGTCAACCACAACGCGGCGATCAGGCTGCAAACAGGCGATGAGCTTTTTCGTTGCTTTCGCCCCGACACAATCGGCGGACTGGGTGACCGGTGCCGCTTCACCACGTCCTTCGATTCGCACCTTATCGGCGGCAATACCCGACTTCTCCACCAAGTACGACTTGACGGCATCCGCACGCTTTAGTGATAACGCCTGGTTATAGGTTGGCGAGCCAATCCGGTCGGCGTAGCCGGTCACTGTGATTGAGTTAAAAGTTAACCCACGTAATTCGGTGACGAACGTATCAAGATGCGCGGTGCCGGTCGGGCCGATCTTCGAGCGATCAAACTCGAACAAGGCGTCAGCGGAGAAGGTGTACGAGCGCGTGCGTGGGGCTGGCGGAGGTGGGGGCGGAGGTGCCACCACTGGTGCAGGAGGAGGAGGAGGAGGTGGCGGCGGCGCAACATAAGGTGCCGGCTCAGGCGCGCGCTCAGGCATCGGCGGTGGCGCTTGGACGGCTTGCCAACGGTAGACCAAGCCTAGCGAAACCATGTCGATATCGCCACGATTTCCAACGGCGTCATTGATGCGGTAGCGCTCGCCTTCGAGTCGTAGCGCGACCGCTTTGGAGAGATCAAACTGCAATCCCAAGCCCGCCTTTAGGTTGGTCTCTGTTTTGCTAGGGTTGCGATTGAGGACGCTCACCAGACCCGTGCTGCTAAATTCATCGCGCGCCCGGCCGTAAAAGGCACCTACGCGGGCAAAAGCGGAAACGCGCTCGCTCAACGGAACGGTTCCGACAAGATCCAAGTTTGCGCCATTAATTTTGATTCGGCCGCTCAGTGTGCCAATCGGGACTGTGGTGGTCGTGAAGCCAAATTTGCCGAGATCAACATATCCGCCTTCAAGCGCAAAGTAGCGGTTCATTTGGTAGCCACCAAAAATCTTGTAGCCGGTATCGCGATTGTCGTCGGCCATCGTCGCCGAGGTAAACCCGCCGCGCAATAGGTTTCCAATAATTCGCTGGTCATCAATTTTCGCGCGTGTCTGACCCACACTGCCACCCGCATACCAATAGGGCTCGTCGGCAAATGCCGCCGGGCTAGCGAGGATAACTAGCGCTTCTATCAGCCAAACGATTCTCAGCTTGTTACTAGGAACTTTCCTGCCGTGCATTGTATTCTGGACATTCATTTCATTCTCCAAGGGGGTGATGGCAAAGGACGCGAGATGGGCGGACTGATATGTTGTACTAATCAATTGCGCCCGACCTGACTCGCAAACTTACTCAAGGTCCGGGTACGTTAACGACCGTATTCACCATCGTCACCGCCGCACCCAGCGATAGTGCCCTGCCATTCAGAGTGACAACTGCTACATTGCCCGCAGTAGAAATCGTCACGCCAGATTGCGCGATGATCGTGCCGATCATCGTGCCGCCACCGCCTGCATTGATCGTCGCGGCACTGCCGACCTGCCAAAACACGTTTTTCGCCTGTGCACCGTTCGCTAAGATGATGCTCTGAGGAAATGCAGCGCCAGGGCCACCGACGGTCAGCGTAGTCGCCATTTGGAATATCCACGTCGCGTTCGCGTTTCCTTGCGCATCCAGCGTCAGATTGCCGCCTTGAATCCTGAATGAGCCAGAGGCTGCGGTGTATACACCAGGCGCTAAGGTCAGGCTGCCTAAATTGCCAGCACCAGGATTTGGCCCACCCGGCTGCGCGACCAATTGGCCGTACGCGGCGAGCGCGTCAGCTCTCGCCTGCGTTGCGGCGGCGAAGGTTACTGCCGTGCCTTCAGACGGACAGGCGACGGTTGGCGGCGGCGCTGCGGTGTCGATCCTGCCGTTGACCGCACCGATATTTAAAGGCGTTTCCGTGTAGATGCAACCCGGGCCACTACTGTGAAACCCCGTCACTGCCGTAGACACTGCGGTGGTGCCAATATTGCCGTTGATGATGGTCAGGATTCCCTGGTTGGTAATGCCTGCCGAGCCACCAAAGGCACCGTAAGAAGACGCCGAGTTAAGGTTAATCAGCGGAGCCGCTGGCGGAATCACTCCTCCGGCAGTCGTAAACGTCCACACGAAGTCGCTCGCTAGTGCATTACCCGCAATGTCCTGTGCTCCGGTCGTTACGGTACCGGTGCAAGTCGTAGCAGCAGGTAGAGGAGCTGCTGGTGTGAAGGTCGCGGTGTTTGTCGAAGGCTGATAACTCACCGTGCCGGTAACTGCTACCCCGACCGGGCATGCAAGTCTCACAGTCGCCGTAGTGATTGTCAGCGGATTCATCGGTTTACTGAAGGTCGTCGTGACCTGGGTGTTGACCGGAACACCGACTGCACCATTCACAGGCGCTACGGCTGTCACCGTCGGCCGTGTGGTGTCGGCCGCAGCTGCAGTGGTGAAGGACCAAACGAAGTCTGCTGCCAGACGGTTACCGGCCACGTCGGTGACTCCCGTAGTGATCGTAGCGGAACAAACCGTACTCACCGGAAGTGGGGCGGTCGGTGTAAAGGTAACCACGTTACTACTGACCGCGTAGCCCACTAAGCCCGCAACGGGCGTACCACTTGGGCACGAAAGCTTTACGTTTGCATTTGTCATCGTTAACGGATTCATTGCCTCGCTAAACGTTGCCGTGATGGTTGTATTAGTCGCAACCCCAGTGGCATTGGCTACAGGAATCGTCGACGTTACGGTCGGCGCTACGGTATCCGGTGCGGGTCCGGTCGTAAACGACCAGACGAACGGCAGAACCATTTGATTTCCTGCCACATCGCGGACCGCAGTCGTAACGGTACCGGTGCAAATCGTGCTGGCAGGTAAATTGCTCGCTGGAATCAGCGTCGCCACATTACCTAGGACGGTGTAGCCCACGGTGGCGGTGATTGGCGTTGTTGCCGGACACGCCAATCGTACATTTGCCGACGTAATACTCAGCGGATCCATCGGCTCGCTGAAACTTACTGTGACAACAGCGTTAACGGCAACACCCGTCGCGCCATTGGTTGGGACCGTTGAACTCACCGTTGGCGGCGTTGTATCCAGCGCAGCACCTGTGGTGAAAGTCCACACAAATGCGCTAGCGAGCAGATTGCCCGATACGTCTCTAACGCCGGTCGAAACCGTTCCCGTACAGGTCGTGCTCGCTGGCAAGTTATTCGACAAAGTAAGGATGGCGATGTTGCCAACCGAAGCATAGGTGACCGCGCCGGTGATAGGCGTTCCCGACGGACAGGCGAGCGTGAAATTTGACGCGTTGATCGTCGAAGCATCCATTGGCTTACTAAACGCCGCAGAGATCACCCGTGTATTGGTGGGAACGCCAGTGCTGTTCTGAATCGGCACGACGGCTGTCACCGTGG
>JAYVUH010000543.1:0-2702 GCA_043788115.1 Burkholderiales bacterium | reverse complement strand
TACTCCGCTACAGAAAATGACCAAGCGCGGGGCGACCTAACGCGCCTGTGCGAAATGGCCGGGGCTCCACCGCCCCCGACTAACGCGCTGCATTTTCGAACCAGTTTGGGTCAGATCGAACTGAACTGGGAGCGCCATACCGAATTTGCTACCTTCACGTTCGCCCGGCATGCGGCCTACGCACATCCGTTCAAAGCCACCGCGCTCGAAGCGGTGCCAGAGCAATGGCTTCTCGGCGTGCATGGCGAACTCTTCGTTGGCATCCATCTGGCGGTACGCGATCACCGCATGTACGTACCGGATCTGCTCAAGATCGTGCCGGAATTTTCTGGCAACTATCTGGTGGGATCGAGCGTCGGCAGCGGTAGCGCGATCGTGTTGACCGATTTTCGGATTCACGAAGATGGTTGCAGCCGCATATTGCTAATGGACACCAAGATGGGCAAGCGGCACGCCGGACGTACGGTGCGTCGGCTGCTCGAAATTGAGACTTACCGCATGGCCTGCCTGCTCGCCCTGCCGGTAGCACGCGAAGTCGGCATGACAGTGTCGAGAGCCGAGACCGAGCTTGCGGCACACACCACCTCGCTTACCAGATCGCTGACCGAACGGCGCGGCGATGACGAAGCTGCTTTACTCAAACAGCTGACCGCCCTCGCCGCCACAGTCGAAAACCAACTCGCCACCACCAACTTTCGATTCGGTGCTGCGCGCGCCTACTACGCGCTCGTCAAGCGCCGCATCGCCGAACTACGTGAAGAGCGACTGTCCGGTGTACAAACGATCGAAGAATTTATGGAGCGCCGCCTCGCGCCTGCGATGGACACGTGCGAGTCCGCTGCGAAGCGATTGTTTGACCTCTCCGAACGCATCGCGCGCGCCAGCGCGCTGCTGCGTACGCGCGTAGATATCGAACGCGAGCAACAAAACCAGGCGCTACTCGCCTCGATGAATCGTCGAGCGCAACTGCAATTGCGACTGCAACAAACGGTTGAGGGGCTGTCGGTCGCGGCGATCACCTACTACGTAATCGGGCTGGTCGGATACCTTGCCAAAGGGCTGAACGCCGCCGGTTGGCCGATCAATGCGGATATTGCCATGGCGGTATCGATTCCGCTGGTAGCGGGTAGCGTGTGGTTCGGATTGCGGCACTGGCGCGCGAAGTTAGAAGCGGGCAAGGCGAGCACCGGATTCCCGGATGAGTGAAGATTCAGAGGTGTGGAACTAAAGACAAAGCGGTCTAATCTCCGAATCCGGTATCTCGCAAATTCGGTGTAGGAAACTTTTATTGGCGCCGCACCACATTGCAAACGCCAACGCCATTCCGTAGCAAAACGCATGCTCACAGCCTTTCATCAAACACAAAGTCGACCGGGTAGCGGATCATGATTTGCGCGGTGTCGGGATGCTCAGGGTTGAGTAATACGTAGCTCTCTTGCTGGATCAACGCCGACGGCACGAGAAGAACGGCGGAGGCCATACTCGTTTGCCATGCGGAGCCAATGACCTGTAGGCTGGTCGGCGGCAAGAGGCTTTGCCAGTCTCCTGGCAGACGAACGGGATCAACCTTCTGGATCAGCGAATCCGGGATTTCGATTTCGAACATCACATAGTCCAGCCTGCGGCCCGAACCGCTCGTATGCACCAGTGTCTCCATTGCCGCGAGCGCTCTGCTCTGGGCAGGGTAAACCATCGGTGTTCCTACGCTATTCCAGCGGCCCCCGTAAACTCTGGCCCCTTCCCCTGTGAACGCCTCAGCCGCGCGCTTGGCCTTGACCAAGCGGTACGCGTTCATCAGGAATAGACGCCGTGCTCGATCCGCCCAAGCAGCGCTTCAACTTCCCGCGCGCCGATGTCCGTCGTGGCAATTTTCAGCGGTATGGCGTTGCCCAATGCACGCTGTGGCGACTTTAACCACTCCGTCGCCGCCGCCTGATCTTCGAAGACATCCAGCGCCAGCGCAAACAATCGCGCTGAGCGATAAAGGCGGTCACCGGCCACTGCGGGAAGCCGCGCTGTCGTCGGCATCAGACGATTGACAGACCGGCGGCTCAATCCGAGCAGCGCGCCAAGCTGGTCATTGTTAATGCCAAGGTTTCCTTTGAACGCCCATGCGGCGCGTGCAGGAATTCCCGCGAGGATTCGCTGGACCCACTCTTGCGTGTTGTTGGGAGCGGTCTTCATGGTTTGTAAGCCGCCGAGGGCTTCGAGCACTTCAGTCATGCTTCACCTCGCTATGAAACATTTGCCACATTACAATACGCCAATTGGCACATACCAGCAAATCGATTCCGCCTCACTCAAAACAATTCGACTCTGACTCTGGCATTTCCGTGCGCCTTGCAGTAAACGAAGATGACCAGCCCATCTCAAGTTTGCAAGCCGCAGCGAATGGGCGGGGAATTTTTAATTGGGCTTTTCTCTCTCTGGCTGTAAATATCCCCAAGCGGAGCCAAGGGTCTTCCGTGGGACGCTAAATTAAAGGGGCTCATCTGAGTTGTGACACAATTGTCGCCCTAAATCGAAGCGAATGACCCAACCATCGGGAATACCCATCATGAACAAAAAGATTCTGAAATCGATGCTGATGACAGTAACAATAATGTTGGCGGCCGGATCGGCACGGGCGCACGAGCTATTTTTAAAGCCAGACAACTATTTCCTGAAACCGCAATCGAAAGAAGTGCTTAAACTGGTCAACG
>JAYVUH010000542.1:0-3580 GCA_043788115.1 Burkholderiales bacterium | reverse complement strand
GATTGAATGGGTTTATCTCGCCTCGCAGGGCAATCGCCGGGCGCTATTTAGCTGGACAGATGACACACTCCAATCGGTTTGGCTACAACCATAAGGAAGCTCTGATTAAGCCGATTGCGTCGCCATACGTCGTTACAAGCACAAAACTATCTCCTTGCATATCAAATATATGCGGTGTCGATACTTTTGCACTTGCGCCTGGTCCGGCTTAGAACTCAACTTAATCAGAGCTTCCTTAATTTCAATAATTTTTAATTTGTTTTACGGGAACAGCATGACAGACGAAATTCAAAACCCACCTCAGGATGAAAACCACGTGATTGCCGAGCGGCGCGCAAAGCTTGCCACCATTCGTGAAAAATCCCGCGCGGCAAATAATAATCCGTTTCCCAATGATTTCCGCCCGGACCATCAGTCCGCAGCACTGATTGCTATGTATGGCGAGAAATCTAAAGAAGAATTGGTAGCAGCAGCCTTGGCCACTGCACCAATCTTGGTAAAAGTCGCCGGCCGCATGATGCTAAAGCGCGTGATGGGCAAGGCCGCCTTTGCCACTATTCAAGACGCGTCTGGGCGCATCCAGCTTTACATCACCATGAATGATCTCGGTGCCGAGGCGCTCGAAGAATTCAAACATTACGACATGGGCGATATCTTGGGCGCAGAAGGCACCTTGTTTAAAACCAAAACCGGCGAGTTGTCGGTGCATGTCACGTCATTACGCCTGCTCACCAAATCACTGCGCCCTCTTCCTGAAAAATTCCATGGCTTGGCCGATACTGAGCAGCGTTATCGTATGCGTTATGTCGATTTGATGGTGAACCCGGAAGTAAAGCGCACCTTTGCAGCACGCTCGCAGATTGTTGCCGAAATTCGCACCTTCATGGTTGCGGCGGGATATTTGGAAGTTGAAACGCCAATGATGCACCCGATCCCCGGCGGTGCCGCCGCCAAGCCATTTATCACGCACCACAACACGCTCGATATGCAGCTCTATCTGCGCATCGCACCGGAGTTGTACTTGAAGCGCCTCGTTGTCGGTGGCTTTGAGCGGGTGTTCGAGATCAACCGCAACTTCCGCAACGAAGGCATGAGCGTCCGCCACAATCCGGAATTCACCATGATGGAGTTCTACATCGCGTGGCGCGATTTTAATCATCTGATGCAATTCACCGAAGACATGTTCCGTGCGGTCGCCACCAAGGTGTTGGGTACCACCCTGTTTGACTACCAGGGCATGCAACTCGATTTCGGCAAGCCGTTCGATCGGCTGACCATGCCACAAGCGGTCAAGCACTACTTCCCTGAATATGCGGACAGCAATCTCGACGACATCGAAACGCTCAAGACGCTATGCAAGCAGCATCACGCACAGGTGAAGGCGAACGATACGGTCGGTACGCTGCAATTGAAACTGTTTGAAGAAACCGCCGAATCGAAACTGATCCAGCCAACTTTTATCATCGACTATCCGGCCGAGGTCTCACCACTCGCGCGGCGCAACGACAACAACCCCGCCATCACCGACCGTTTCGAGCTCTTCATTGCGGGCCGTGAAATCGCCAATGGCTTCTCTGAGCTCAACGACGCCGAAGACCAGGCCGCGCGTTTCCTCGAGCAAGTCAAGGCCAAGGAAGGCGGCGACGAAGAAGCGATGCACTACGACGCCGACTTCGTGCGCGCACTCGAGTACGGTATGCCGCCGACTGCCGGCGAAGGTATCGGTATCGACCGGCTGGTGATGCTGCTGACCAATTCACCGTCAATACGCGACGTGATTCTGTTTCCGCAACTCCGCGCGAGCGACGTCGCCCGTTAGCATGCAACCTCAACGAGCCTGCGGGTTTGACATCGCCTGATCGCGTCCCCTCGCCACTTCAGCCACTTCCGCCACCCCCGCCAGCGGGGCCGTCCAAGCGTGCACTGCACGGACTGCTGGCGATTATTGCGGCGATCTGGCTGTTTGCCGAGGAGTGGCTATGGGATGTCATGCAGGCGGCCATGGCGTGGCTCGGCAGGCTTCCACCCATTCGCTGGCTTGAGTCCCGCATCGCGAGCCTGCCGCCCTACCCTGCGCTGTTCGCTTTCATTATTCCAGCTGTCGTGTTGCTGCCTTTCAAGTTCGCGGCATTCTGGCTCATCGCGCAGGGGCAAGGCCTGCTCGGCGCGGCCTTGTTCATCGTTGCCAAGGTCATCGGCACAGCATTGTTGGCGCGCATTTTTGAACTTACCAAGCCAGCACTGCTCAGCGTCAGCTGGTTTCGCCGCGCCTACCACCAGGTCATCGCATGGAAAGCGCAGGTTTACGAATACGTCAAATCACTGCCGGTATACCTGCGCATTCAGGCACTCAAGGCGTCGCTGCGCGAGGAGATGCAGCGGCTTAAGAACTGGTGGCACTAGCGCGCAGCGACGTAGCGACGTAGCGGCGGATCGACGTAGCGGCGGATCGACGCTGGGCCAATTGCTGGTCTCGCAAGCTTCAAATGAACGCCGTCGCGCTAAACGCAACGCTCTTCTCCGGAAACTCCTCGAACAGTCTTTCCTGAATCGAAGAAATTGGTACAAAGAAATTGCCCTGACTGGTGCCACCGGAGAGGATGCACGACACCGAGCTCGCAAAGCAGCGGGGGAAGGAATCCCGGCCATGCCGTTTACTTCAAGCCCGTCGGAGGCACAAATGTTGACGGAAGGTTCGCGAACTCATCACGCTTCCCACACCGCTGCCGGCGCTGCGATGACCGTTGCATTTCGCCCCCTCGGGACTTGCGAGAGAGTGTGCGTGAATCGTCGTAAGGTGTATGTGCACCAGCGCACGCAAATTGTGGAATCTCGCACCGGGCTGATCGGAAACCAGCCGGATGCAAGATTGACGCGATCGTTGTCAGCATTGAACCCGGCGCGTTTGATCGGGTACGGATCGGGATCTGCAATTATTGGCCGCAATCTTGAGATGCAGCGCCGCGCGCCAACGTCAATGCATCGAATTACATGTTCTGCATTGCGAGGCATTTACAGCCATTGATCGCTTAAGGAACGTACTCAAGAATTTCATCCCCTCGTGCATCTGCTATTCCGGTAGAACGCCAGCCGAGGTGGCGGTAGAAGCCATACGACCGTACGCGCGGATCAGCCGAGCAACCGAGGAACAGCCGCTTGAAGCCGCGCGCCTTAAGCATCGCAACAGCCTGCCCTAGCAGCGCCTTGCCGATCCCGTGGCGTTCCGCTTCGGGTAACAGCGCAAGCACGACCACTTCGCCGGTCAACGCGTCGCCAAAGCAATACCCCACCATTTTGTCCGCCGACATGCACACGAAGCCCAGTAGTCGATCACTGCGAATGTCGTCAGCCCAACTCACAACGGTGATTCCGAGTTGCGCGAGACGTTCAGCCGAAACAGCGTTCTCTCGCGTCATACCGCGCAGCGCAATGCATGCTTGCGCGTCGTTTGGCATGGCTGGTCGGATTTGGATGTCCATTAGCTACAGAAAAAGACACTGACTGACGCCGTTCACTACGAGGGAAATACTAAAGACCCTCGTGATGCCGACGAGGGACGCTAGGCAAGAAATGTGGTGCG
>JAYVUH010000541.1:0-9358 GCA_043788115.1 Burkholderiales bacterium | reverse complement strand
CACCATCACGGTGGAGTTGCCATACGGGCGCAAGCGTGCGCTGGAAATCGCCACCACGCTGGCGCTGGACCCTGAGTTGATGTTGCTCGATGAGCCAACACAAGGTATGGGCCACGAGGACGTGAGTCGGGTGGTCGCGCTGATCCGTAAGGTTGCCGCCAATCGCACCGTGTTGATGGTCGAGCACAACATGAATGTGGTGGCTGACCTGTCCGACACGATCACCGTACTTGCCCGCGGCGCCGTGCTGGCCGAAGGCTGTTACGCAGAAGTATCGAAGAATCCGCTGGTGCTCGAAGCCTATGTCGGCCCCGCCGAGGTGGTGGCGTGAGCGACACCGCGCTTAGCGTATCGAATCTGCATGCCTATTACGGCGAATCGCACATCTTGCATGGCGTGAATTTCGACGTTCGCGCCGGCGAACTAGTGACGTTGCTGGGTCGCAACGGCGCGGGCCGCACCACAACCCTTAAAGCCATACTCGGACTGACCGGGCGGCGCAGCGGTTCGGTATTGTTGAACGGCGGCGAGACGATCGGGATGCCGACCCACGCTATCGCACGGCTGGGCCTTGGGTATTGCCCAGAGGAGTGCGGCATATTTTCCAGTCTCAGTTGCGTAGAAAATTTGATGCTTCCGCCTAAACTTGGCGATGGTGGAATGACAATTGATGAGATCTACACGATGTTTCCAAACCTCAACGAGCGGCGTCACAGCCAGGGCACGCGGCTGTCCGGCGGTGAACAACAGATGCTCGCCATGGCGCGCATCTTGCGGACGGGCGCCAAGATCCTTTTGCTCGACGAAATTACTGAGGGACTTGCACCGGTGATTGTCAACGCACTTGGCAACGTGATCCGCGCGCTGAAGGCCAAGGGACTGACGATTATCATGGTGGAGCAGAATTTTCGGTTTACCGCGCCACTCGCGGATCGCCACTACGTGATGGAGCACGGACGGATCGCAGCAGTGGTGCGCAAGGATGAACTGGCGTCGAAGATGGACACGTTGCACGTCTATCTCGGTGTGTAGTTAGTTTGTGGTGGGCCGAATTATTGCAGCGTCAGGCGGCCTCGCTTTGTTTGGTTGTTCTTCTTGAGGAGATAAAACATGAAACTAAAGAAAATTAGTGCGATGGTATCGATGGCAATTCTTTCGATGAGTGTCAGTGCTGCGTTCGCGCAAAGCAAGGTCTCAAACGATGTCGTGAAGATCGGCGTATTGACCGACCTGTCCGGCCTGTATGCCGATATTGCCGGCAAGGGCTCGGTCGAGGCGGTAAAGATGGCCGTGGAGGACTTCGGCGGCAAGGTGCTTGGCAAGCCCAGCGAGGTCATTTCGGGGGATCACCAGAACAAAGCGGATATCGCGTCAACCAAGACGCGCGAGTGGATTGACACTGAAAAAGTCGACATGATTCAGAATTTAGTGACATCGTCGACGGCGATTGCGGCAGTCAAAGTCGCGGCTGAGAAAAAGCGTATTGCCATTGTCAACGGCGCAGCGTCCTCGCGCCTGAGCAATGAAGACTGCACGCCGTACAGCGTCCACTACACGTATGACACGGTGGCACTTGCCAACGGCACCGGCAAAGCGGTTGTGAAGCAGGGCGGCGACAGCTGGTTCTTCCTCACAGCCGATTACGCGTTCGGCAAGTCACTCGAAAAAGACGTCTCGGAAGTGGTGAAAGCAAACGGCGGCAAAGTGTTGGGCTCGGTGGCGCATCCGCTGAATACGTCCGACTTTTCGTCCTTCTTGTTGCAGGCGCAGTCATCCGGCGCGAAGATCATCGGTCTGGCCAATGCCGGTGGCGACACCATCAACTCGATCAAGGCCGCCAACGAATTCGGCGTGTTGAAATCCGGCAAACAAAAGCTCGCCGGTCTGTTGGTCTTCATCAGCGATATTCACGCCCTTGGGCTGGCGGCAACGCAGGGACTGTATGCAACGGAAGGCTTCTACTGGGACCTGAACGACGAGACCCGCAAGTGGTCGGATCGCTTCTTCAAACGCACTGGCAAGATGCCGACCATGGTGCAGGCTGGCGACTATTCGTCGACGATGCATTATCTGAAGGCTGTTCAGGCCGCCGGGACAGACGATGCTGACGAAGTCATGAAGAAAATGCGCAGCACGCCGGTCAATGATTTCTTCGCCAAGAATGGCGTCATCCGCGAAGACGGGCGCATGGTGCACGACATGTATCTGGTTCAGGTCAAGACGCCGGCTGAGTCAAAAAAACCTTGGGACTACTACCATGTTCGCGCAACCATCCCGGGCAACGAGGCGTTCCGCTCACTGGCCAATAGCACATGCCCGTTCATCAAGAAATGACCGGTTAAGCGCTCACGCACCTCTTGTCGTCGCCTGCGCTGCGGGCAGGCGACGACAAGAGAATCTGGTGAGAATTGAGACCAACAACTAAATGGAAATCTTCGGCATACCTGTTCAGGCGATGATGGGCCAGCTGCTCATCGGGCTGCAGAATGGCGCTTTCTACGCCATGCTGAGTCTCGGCCTGGCGGTAATCTTTGGCCTGCTCAACATCATCAACTTCGCACACGGCGCGCTGTTCATGATGGGCGCATTCGGCGCGTGGATGGGCATGAACTATCTGGGGCTTAACTACTGGGCGTCGCTGTTGCTTGCGCCGTTGGCGGTGGGTGCAATCGGGGCGGTGGTAGAACGCACCATGCTTCGCAGGCTGTACCAACTTGATCATCTGTATGGACTGCTGCTGACGTTCGGACTCGCGCTGATATTTGAAGGTATGTTTCACAATCAATTCGGCTCTTCGGGACAATCGTACCCCGTTCCCGAACTGCTCAAGGGATCGACCAATCTGGGTTTCATGTTCCTGCCGAATTATCGCGCATGGGTGGTACTCGCGTCGCTGATCGTCTGCTTCGGCACCTGGTTCGTGATTGAGCGCACCAAGCTCGGTACGTACCTGCGTGCAGGCACGGAGAATCCACGCATGGTGCAGGCGTTCGGCGTCAACGTGCCGCTGATGATCACACTGACCTATGGCTTCGGCGTCGCACTGGCCGCGTTTGCGGGCGTACTCGCCGCGCCCATCATTCAGGTCACGCCGCAGATGGGCTCGAACTTGATCATTATCGTATTCGCCGTCGTCGTTATCGGTGGCATGGGATCAATCCTCGGCTCCATCATCACCGGGTTGGCGCTGGGGCTGATTGAAGGAATGACCAAGGTGTTTTATCCCGAGGCCTCGACAACTGTGGTGTTTGTGCTCATGGTCATCGTGTTGTTGTTACGACCGGCCGGCCTGTTTGGCCGGGAGAAATAGCCACATGCGATACGCATCATGACCCGCAATCAGGCAATCGGCTACGGCGCACTGCTGGTGGCCCTGATGATCGCACCGGCGCTGTTCTATCCGGTGTTCATCATGAAGTGCCTGTGTTTCGCGCTGTTCGCCTGCGCGTTCAATCTACTGTTGGGCTACACCGGCTTGTTGTCATTCGGTCATGCGGCATTCTTTGGTATGGCGGGCTATGTGGCCGGACACTCCATCAAAGTGTGGGGCTATCCGCCCGAACTGGGGATTCTTGCGGGGACCATCGTCGCCGCGCTGCTCGGCCTCGTCGTGGGCTGGCTGGCGATCCGCCGGTCAGGCATCTACTTCGCCATGATTACGCTGGCGTTGTCGCAGCTGGTGTATTTCTTTTGCGTCCAACAAAGTTGGACGGGCGCCGAAGACGGTCTGCAGGGTGTACCGCGCGGCAAGCTGTTTGGCATGATCTCGCTCGACAACCCGATGGCGATGTACTACACGGTGCTGGTGATCTGCGTGTTCGGTTTCTGGCTTATCCACCGCACCATTCATTCACCCTTCGGACAAATCTTAAAGTCGATCCGCGAGAATGAACCACGTGCAATTTCGCTTGGCTATGACGTCGATCGCTACAAATTGGTCGCCTTTGTCCTGTCGGCGATGTTGGCGGGCCTAGCCGGCGCAACCAAAACCGTCGTCTTTCAACTCGCGTCGCTCACCGACGTGCACTGGCATCAATCGGGCGAGGTCGTACTAATGACGCTGCTCGGTGGCCTCGGCACCATGCTCGGCCCCGTGGTCGGCGCGTTCACCATTGTTGGGTTGCAAAACTACCTTGCCGGCTTCGGCTCGTGGGTGACAGTCATTACCGGTGCGATATTTGTCATCTGCGTACTTGCGTTTCGCCGCGGTATTGTCGGCGAGATTGCGCACCGTCTCAAGCGCAAGTAGTCCCCGTCTGCGTTCGGGCGGAGGCGAAGTCGCTTGCGTGATGCGCATCACTTCATGCATCATCGCAGCATGAAGCGTGTTTACAACGCCTTGAACCTTCTGGATGCACACTTGCTGCGCGACTTGCTGCAACAGGCCGGCATCGCTGCACACGTATTCAACGAAAACGCGAATTCGTTGTTGGGACTGGTGCCCGTTTCGGCCGGACAACCGCAGGTTTGGATTGCGCAAGTCCATCAAGAGCCGCACGCCAAAGCCGTCATCGCCGACTATCAAACGCGGCGACCTACCGCAGAAACTTGGGCTTGTGCCGCTTGTAACGAATCTAATCCCGGCGAATTTGAATCGTGCTGGAACTGCGGCGCAGCGCCCGGTAGCCAGGCTGCACACGACTAGTCGGCGCCGTCAATACCGTTCAATCGGGCATCCTTGCGAGTGACGGGATCTGACCAACGTTAGGCGCCCCGCGAAATCCGGGAATAGCTTCGCATAAGGCGTACAGTGGTACGGCTTGCAGGAATCCACTTGCTCGCTCCACTACGAGAATGGCAATGGCCGAAAAACGCAAGCACGAGGAGCAAGCTCCCAGTCGCATCCTCGGAACCCCCTTCAAGCAAATGGATCGGGGGCGAAAGGTTCGTTTCGTGCTCCAACTCGCGGTTTGCGTGCTGTCGTTCGGATTCATCTTCCCGAATGTGATGAGTAGCTAGCGCAGATCGGCGGTCGCTGCCTTTTCGCGGGCGGTCACCAAACTCGCCTATTGACGGGCTGCTTCGGCCATTTTTGCCAGAAAATGCCCGCCCGCGCTAGGCTTTACCGTTGGAACGGGTACACCGATCCCAGCTTGAGGATCGATGTCAGTTCGTCCAGTGCCACCCTCACTTCGGTGATCAGCGCAGGATCCGCCAAGTCGGCGTCTCCCATGCGATCACGATAGTGCTTCGCCACCCACGCGGTCAGCGCGGCGTAGAGCGTGTCGTTAAGCACAGCATTTGGATTGACGGCATTCGCCTCGGCTGCATTCAGTTCGACGCGAAGGCGCAAACACGCAGGGCCACCACCGTTCATCATGCTCTCGCGCAAATCAAACACCAAGATCTCGTTGAGTATCGGGTGGCTCGCCACCACTGCGCTCAGATACTTCCAAACCCGATCATTGCTGCGGCATTCGTCCGGCACCACAATGGCCATTTTGCCGTCGGGCTTTGAGAGTAACTGACTGTTGAACAGATAGCTCGAGACCACGTCGTCAACCGTGACGTCGGCCTCGGCAGCAGTGATGACAGTGAAGCCCGCACCAAACTTCTGTGTCAGTTCATCGATCACCACACCCTGATCGGCAAACGCACGCTCATGGCAGAACAACAACTCGCGGTGCCCCACCGCAATCACGTCGTTATGAAACACCCCGGCGTCGATCACGTCCGGGTTTTGCTGTGCGAACACTGTATGCGCGGCATCGAGTCCGTGCAATCTCGCGACCGCCTCGGACGCTTCGCGCGTCTGGCGTGCGGGGAAACGCTTGGGTGCCGGTGCGGATGGATCGAATCCCTTGGCCCCATAAACAAAAAACTCCACGCCGCGTGCGCCGATGGCCGGCGCAAAACGCGTGTGATTGGCAGCGCCTTCATCACCGAACTGCGGGCACGACGGCAACGCGGCGTGATGCGCAAAACACTTCTCATCAGCGAACATTGCGCGCAGGATTCTTGACGTCGTCGGGTGTTCCATCGAGCGATGGAGCTTGTTGTTCAGATTTGCCGCCGTAAAGTGCACGCGCGCGTCCGCCGTATTTGCACTCGGGCTCACCGTCGCCGCGTTGGCCGACCACATCGACGAGGCCGACATCACACTGTTGAACACCGGACGCGCATCACGCGCAGCGGCCTTTAGCACGGCCGCGTCATCCCCGGCGAATCCGATGGCGCGTAACACCGCAAGATTCGGCCGCTCTTGCGGCGCCAACACACCCTGCTTCCAGCCGCGATCCGCCAGCGCCTTCATCTTGGCAAGCCCCTGCAACGCTGCAAGCTTCGGGTTAGCGACCACGCCCTGATTTTTCGCCGATGCAATATTGCCGAATGACAAGCCGCTGTAGTTATGCGTCGGACCGACCAACCCGTCAAAATTCCACTCGTGCGCGGCCGTGGTAGCCGGGGTGGCCGTCGTCATAGCGTCAATCCCGGTGGAAGTTTGGCGGGTAGCGAAATCGTCTCGGATTCAAGCCCGGCCTGCGGATACGCGCAGTAGTCAGCGGCATAAAACGCGCTGGCACGATGATTACCCGACGCGCCGATGCCGCCAAAGGGCGACCCGCTCGACGCACCGGTTAGCGGACGATTCCAGTTAACGATGCCGGCGCGGATGCGGCGCTCAAACGAGGCGTATTGCACGCGCTGTTTGGATAGCAGCCCGGCGGCGAGACCGAAGCGCGTGTTGTTGGCGTGGCTGATCGCCTCCTCAAAGCTGGTGTATCTGATCACTTGCAGCAGCGGACCAAAGTTCTCTTCGTCCGGCAAGTCCTTGACGGCGGTCACGTCGATCAATCCCGGCGACAGTAGCGCCGTTCCCTCGGCGAGTGTTCGCATTTCCAGCAGTGGCTTCGCACCTTGCATTATCAGGGCGGCTTGTGCGGCCAAGAGTTGGGCAGCGGCACGCACCGAAATGATGGCACCCATGAACGGTGGCGGCTCGGCGTCAAACGTACCGACCGTCAAGCGTGACGCCACATCGACAAGACGGTTGAGAACAGCATCACCATGCGCTCCCGCTTGCACATAGAGCCTTCGGGCACACGTACAGCGCTGCCCCGCCGAGATAAACGCCGATTGCACAATGTGGTGAATCGCCGCGTCGATCTCAGCCGCCTCGGTGCCGACGTCGCCGACAATCAGCGGATTCATGCCACCCATCTCGAGCGCAAGAATTTTCTCGGGATGGCCTGCGAAGGTCTGATGAATAGCGTGCCCAGTCGTCGAGCTGCCAGTGAAAAACAGACCGTCTAGGTCAGCGTGACCCGCCAGCGCGACGCCGGTTACACGCGCACCTTGCACCAAATTTAAAACGCCATCCGGCAGCCCTGCCGATTGCCAGATGCGGACGGTCGCGTCTGCGACGGCAGGTGAGAGTTCGGAGGGTTTGAACACAACGCAATTGCCTGCGATCAACGCCGGCACGATGTGGCCATTGGGCAGGTGACCGGGAAAGTTGTAGGGACCAAACACCGCCACCACACCGTGCGGGCGGTGTCTCAACACCGCAGTCGCATCGGCCATTGGTGTTGCCTTCTCACCAGTGCGATCGAGATAGGCCTTGATGGATATTTCCACCTTGGCAATCATAGTGGCGACTTCAGTGATCGCCTCCCACAACGGTTTGCCGGTTTCGCGCCCGATCAACGCGGCCAATGTTGACTGCTCTTCACCGAGCCGTTTGGCAAACGTCCGGACGATGGCGAGACGATCTTCCAGCGGGGTCATCGACCAAGTAGAAAATGCGCCGCGCGCCGCGATGATCGCACGATCGACTTCCGTGCCACCCGCCGCACGTCCCTGCCACACCGTCAGTTGGGTGACCGGATTGACCGACGAAAACAGGGCACCCGATCCATCGATCCAGACGCCGTCAACAAAATGCTGATTCATGAAATCCTCTTCAATGACCCACGACGATTAGCGGTCAATAGTTGGCGGCGCTACTCGTGAGACGCGTGCGGCGCGTCAGTTCCGCTTGCCGCGCGCTCCGCAGGACGCAGTGCGACCACGCGAAGCTTGTCGCCGACCTTCACCTCCAGCGCGCGGGCCAGCTCCGCATCCAGCGTCACCCCGTTTGCGGCGGCAGTGCAACGACCCAGCCCCACGCGGAAGTCCGACATGCTTGCGTTGCTGATCAGCATCAACGCAGATGACGCTTCGGCAGTGGGAGCGATGGCGACGACAACATGCGCGGCACTCTTTTTGATGGCGTCAATGTCTTCGATATTCGATTCGAGTGCCGGTCCGGCATCAAAAATGTCGACGTGTCCCTCAAAGCGGAATCCCTCCTGCTCGAGCAAACGTCTGGCCGGACGGGTCAATTCGTGCGTCTCGCCGATAACGCCCTGCGCTTCCTTGGAGAGGAACGAACTGTAGAGCGGATGCTTTGGCATCAGCTCGGCGACGAACGACTTCTTGCCGATACCGGTCAGGTAGTCGGCCTCGGCAAAATCCATCGAAAAAAAGTGCCGACCGAGGCTTTCCCAAAACGGCGAACGCCCGGCCGCATCCGATACGCCGCGCAATTCGGCAATCACTTTGGGCGAGAAGCGGTCACGGAATTCCGCCATGAACATGAAACGCGACTTCGACAACAGCGCACCGTTGCGTCCAACGCGATAGTCTGGTGCTAGGAACAGCGAACACAATTCAGAGGCACCGGTGTGATCGTTTGACAGAAACAAGGTCGGTGTACGCGTAAAGATGCCAAGCTCGCGTGACGCGTGCACCACCGTACCCACCCGATACGAGTACCACGGCTCGCGCAAGCCGACCGCACCAGCGATGGCACAGATACCCACCAGACGCGCTGAGGCGACATCCTCCATCACGAATACCCACTGCTCGTCGGCCTTCTCCGCAGTACCGGCAAAGGTCGCGAGCGAGGCTTCAATGCGCCCTTTCAGCAGCCCTTCGTTATTGGGTAGCGTGGTGAGGCCGACACCGGCGTCAGCGACCAAAGCCAGCAGCGCCGCCAAGTCGTCCCGCCGAACAGACCGGACGATCACCATGTCGACCCCGTAAGGTGATGGCTGTCAGGGTCAAGCGCGACCACACGCACCGCGTCGCCGTCGTCAACATTAATGAGCAGGGCTGTCTCGCGCGAAAAATTGACATGGTTACCGTCGGCGCCCAGCCCGAACACAGTTGGTGCAATGGTGGCACGGAAGCCCTCCGACTTGGTGTTGGCAATAATCGACAGCACCGCCGTCCCCGCTTGTGCAACCTTGGCCGTCTCCACCGCCCCTGTGATAATTGGCGACAGCGTCAGGCGGCGTTGCAAGCGGACCGTGCGCAAAGTCTCGACACGCGCTTCGACAGTCGGCCCGCCGTCGAAAATGTCAACATACGTATC
>JAYVUH010000540.1:0-6412 GCA_043788115.1 Burkholderiales bacterium | reverse complement strand
GCGAAAACCGGTTGTCGGTGGTCGAAGACATGACGCTCGACGCGCCGAAGACCAAGGGTCTCGTTGCCAAGCTCAAAGGCATGGGGCTTGATCAGGTGTTGATCATCACCGAAAACTATGACGAAAACCTTTACCTGTCCTCCCGCAATCTGGAGAACGTAATGGTGCTAGAAGCCAAACACGCCGACCCGGTCAACCTCGTGCGCTTCGCGAACGTCGTTCTGACTAAGGGTGCGGTCAAACAATTTGAAGAGGTGCTCGCATGAATGCCGAACGTCTTCTGACGGTCGTTCTGCGACCCGTTATTTCTGAGAAGGCCACCATGGTGGCTGACAAGCAGAAGCAGGTCGTGTTCGAAGTCCTGCAGAGCGCAACCAAGGCCGAAGTCAAAGCCGCAGTGGAATTGCTTTTCAAAGACCAAAAGGTTGAAGTGGCGAGCGTCAATATCGTCAACCAAAAAGGCAAGGCAAAGCGCCATGGTCGTTTTGAAGGCCGTCGCAACCACGTCAAGAAAGCCTATGTTTGCTTGAAGGGCGATGGCGACATCCAGTTCACGGAAGGAGCGGCATAATGGCTCTCGTCAAAACAAAACCAACCTCGCCAGGCCGCCGCAGCATGCTCAAGGTGGTCAATGCGGATCTGCACAAGGGTGCGCCACACGCTGCCTTGCTCGAGCCGCAGTCGAAGAATGCCGGCCGGAACCATCATGGCCATATCACTACGCGTCATCAAGGCGGCGGTCACAAGCAGCACTACCGCATCATTGATTTCAAGCGGAACGATAAAGACGGCATCGTCGCCAAGGTCGAGCGTCTGGAATATGACCCGAATCGCAGCGCCAACATCGTCTTGCTTTGCTACGCCGACGGCGAGCGACGCTATATGATCGCGCCCAAAGGTGTCGAAGTTGGTCAACAGATTGTGTCCGGCCAGGACGCGCCGATTAAGGTTGGCAACTGTTTGCCGATTCGCAATATTCCGGTGGGATCGACGATTCACTGCATAGAAATGTTGCCCGGCAAAGGTGCGCAGATTGCTCGCTCGGCTGGTGCTTCAGTGCAGTTGCTGGCGCGCGAGGGCTTGTATGCCCAGCTGCGCTTGCGTTCAGGTGAGATTCGCAAGGTTCACGTTGATTGCCGTGCGACCATCGGTGAAGTCGGTAATGCGGAGCACGGTCTTCGCGTGATCGGCAAGGCCGGCGCCAATCGCTGGCGTGGCTGGCGTCCTACGGTTCGCGGTATTTGTATGAACCCGGTGGATCATCCGCACGGTGGTCGTTCCAATGGCGGTGGTCACCCACGTTCGCCTTGGGGACAACCCGCGAAGGGTCTCAAGACGCGCACCAACAAGCGCACGCAGAACATGATCGTTCGCGATCGTCGGAAAGGTTAATTGCCATGTCACGTTCCATTAAGAAAGGCCCGTTTGTCGACGGTCACTTGGCAGCGAAGGTTGAAAAAGCAGCGGCTATCAAAGACCGCAAGCCGATCAAAACCTGGTCGCGCCGTTCCACCATCCTGCCTGACTTCGTCGGCTTGACCATTGCTGTTCACAACGGGAAGCAACATATTCCGGTGTTCGTCAGCGAAAACATGGTCGGCCACAAGTTGGGCGAATTCGCGCTGACGCGGACCTTCAAAGGCCATCCGGCCGATAAGAAGGCCGCTTCATCGGCCAAGAAATAAGGAGCGATACCCATGAACGTATCCGCTAATCTTTGGGGCGTACGCCTCTCCGCGCAAAAAGGTCGTTTGGTAGCTGACCTGATTCGCGGCAAGAAAGTTGACCAAGCACTCAATATCCTCACGTTTACGCCAAAAAAAGGCGCGACGATTATCAAGAAGGTATTGGAATCTGCCATCGCAAATGCTGAGCACAACAACGGCGCTGATATTGACGACTTGACGGTCGCCAAAATCATGGTCGAAAAGGGTCCTGTATTGAAGCGCTTTACCGCGCGCGCTAAAGGCCGTGGTAACCGCATTGTCAAACCGACTTGTCACGTTTTTGTGACCGTCGGCGACGGCAAGCAATAAGGAGCAACGATGGGTCAAAAAATTTCCCCAACCGGTTTTCGCCTGGCGGTCACCAAGAACTTCGCGTCGAAGTGGTACGCCAACAGCAAGAACTTCCCGATCATGTTGCTCGAAGACATCAAGGTTCGCACCTATCTGAAAAAGAAATTGGCGAGCGCGTCGGTCGGCAAGATCGTCATTGAGCGTCCAGCCAAGAACGCCAAAATCACGATCTACTCGTCACGTCCAGGCGTCGTGATCGGCAAGAAGGGTGAAGACATCGAAAATCTTCGCATCAGCTTGTCAAAAATCATGGGCGTTCCGGTGCACGTCAATATCGAAGAGATTCGCAAGCCGGAGACGGATGCGCAATTGATCGCTGACGGAATTACAGCGCAACTTGAGAAACGCGTGATGTTCCGCCGGGCCATGAAGCGTGCCATGCAGAATGCAATGCGCTTGGGCGCTCAAGGCATCAAGATCACCTCATCGGGCCGCTTGAACGGTGCTGAAATTGCGCGCACGGAATGGTATCGTGAAGGTCGCGTGCCACTCCACACCTTGCGTGCAGATATTGATCAGGGTTTTTCCGAAGCGCGCACAACCTATGGCGTGATCGGCGTTCAAGTTCTCGTTTACAAAGGCAACATGCTGGCTAAAGGCGAGACGCCTGTCGCAGCGCCGGAGCCACAAGCTGAGCCAGCGCGCAAACCGCGTGGCCGTCCAGGAGCGAAAAATGCTGCAACCAGCTAGAAGGAAATATCGCAAAGAACAAAAGGGCCGGAACAAAGGTATCGCAACAACGGGTGCCAAAGTTTCGTTCGGTGAGTTCGGTCTTAAAGCGGTCGGTCGCGGTCGCCTGACGGCCCGCCAAATCGAAGCGGCGCGTCGCGCGATGACCCGTCACATCAAACGCGGCGGACGCGTTTGGATTCGTATTTTCCCGGACAAGCCGATTTCCAAGAAGCCAGCTGAAGTTCGCATGGGTAACGGTAAAGGCTCTCCAGAGTATTTTGTGGCTGAAATTCAGCCGGGCAAAGTGCTATACGAAATGGACGGCGTGCAGGAGAATCTGGCGCGCGAAGCCTTCGCGCTGGCGGCCGCAAAGCTACCCATCAAAACCACCTTCGTGCATCGCATGTTGGGTTAAGAAAGGAATAACGCCATGAATACCAAAGAGATGCGGGCGAAATCCCCGGAAGAACTCAATAAGGAATTGCTGGGTCTTCGTCGCGCGCAGTTTTCGATGCGCATGCAAGTTGCCACTCAGCAAATGACCAAAACGACCGAGCTTGGCCGTGTGAAGCGTGAAGTCGCGCAGATCAAGACCATCCTCACCGAGAAAGCGAAGGCCCAATAATGACAACGACTGCTGAAGTCACCAAGACCAAGCGCACATTGACGGGCGTTATCACGAGCGACAAAATGGACAAGACGGTAACCGTCTTGGTCGAACGTGCGGTGAAGCATCCGATTTTGGGTAAGCTGTTGCGTCGCTCCAAGAAGTATCACGCGCACAGCCCAAACAATGAATTCAAACAAGGCGACACGGTTTTGATTGAAGAGACCAAGCCAATGTCCAAGACCAAGTCTTGGGCTGTGACGAAGTTGCTGGAAAAAGCCAAGGTCGAATAGTATTTGCTGTGCGACGTGGTGACAAAGAAGGCCCGCGAGATTCGCGGGCTTTTTGTTTTAGCGCTGACTTGGCGCTGGCCGCCGGATAATGCTCCTAGGCGGCACTCCTAACTTATTCTCCTCAATGCTCAGGCTCAACGAAATCAAGTTGCCCCTCTCCTCTACCGTCGAGGATGATGGTGAAGCGCTGCGCACGGCGATTGTGGCACGGTTAAGGGTCGCTGACGAAGATGTCCTAGGCTTCAGCATTTTTCGACGCGGTTACGACGCGCGCAAGAAAGCGCAGATTCTGCTCGTCTACTCACTTGACGTTGACGTGCGCAACGAGGCCGCGCTACTGCAGAAATTTCGTGGCGATCCAAAGGTAGTGCCCACGCCGGACACCGAATACAAGTTCGTTGCGCGTTCGCCGGACGGCTGGAAGGGCGTTCGGCCTGTCATCATTGGCATGGGTCCATGCGGGCTCTTCGCGGCGCTAACGCTCGCGCAAATGGGGTTCAGACCGATCGTGCTCGAGAGAGGGAAGGCGGTTCGCGAGCGCACGCAAGATACTTGGGGGCTATGGCGCAAGGCGACCTTAAACCCGGAATCCAACGTGCAGTTCGGAGAAGGCGGTGCGGGAACGTTCTCGGACGGAAAGCTTTGGAGTCAGATCAAAGACCCTTTCTTTCTCGGACGCAAGGTGCTGCGCGAGTTTGTGGCCGCAGGGGCGCCGGCCGAGATCATGTATGTGTCGAAGCCGCACATCGGCACGTTCAAGCTCGTGTCGATCATCGAAGTCATGCGTGCGACCATCGAGTCACTTGGTGGGGAAGTTCGATTTCAGCAGAGAGTTGTGGACTTCGACATTGCCGCCGACGAGACACGCCAATTGCGCGGGGTCGTATTGGACAATGGAGAGACCATCGCAACCAACCATTTGATACTCGCCATCGGCCATAGCGCACGCGATACGTTTTGCAGTCTTCATGCGCGCGGAGTGTTTGTTGAAGCCAAACCGTTTTCCATTGGCTTTCGGATTGAGCACCCGCAAGGTTTGATTGATCGAGCGCGGTTTGGCCCAAATGCCGGCAATGACGTGTTGGGCGCCGCAGATTACAAGTTAGTCCACCATGCTGCCAATGGCCGCAGTGTCTACAGCTTTTGCATGTGTCCCGGCGGTACCGTCGTCGCTGCCACCTCGGAAATCGGTCGTGTGGTGACAAATGGCATGAGCCAATACTCGCGCAATGAGCGGAACGCCAACGCTGGTATCGTTGTGGGCATTACCCCCGGACAAGACTACCCGGAACACGAGCTCGCGGGAATTGATTTTCAACGCCGCTGGGAGGAAGCAGCGTTCAAAGCGGGCGGCGAGAACTACAACGCCCCCGCGCAACTCGTAGGCGACTTTCTTGCGGGTCGAGCCTCCACCGCCCTCGGGACCGTTGTCCCGTCGTATAGCCCCGGCGTAAAAATGACGGATCTATCGAGCTGTCTGCCCGCGTATGCCATTGAGGCGATTCGTGAAGCTTTGCCGGCATTCGATCAGCAGATTGCGGGGTTTGCCATGCATGACGCAGTGCTCACCGGCGTCGAGACGCGCACCTCGTCACCGATTCGTATTACGCGACGCGACGACAGTTTTGAAAGCGTGAACACGAAGGGGCTGTTTCCGGCCGGTGAAGGGGCCGGTTATGCAGGCGGCATTATGAGCGCTGGTGTTGACGGCATTAAAGTTGCGGAAGCTGTGGCGCTGTCTATGTTGGGTGGCGCGGTCAGCACCCGTCACAAACGCGTATCACAAGACGATAACACCGGAATATATTGAGCCCGAGCATTGGCGGGCATTTCCAGCCATTTTTGCCCCAAAGTGCCCGTCGATAATGGGCTTTGCAAAGTCGCTTAAAGTTCTCAGACGCCAAATTCGAGCGTACATCCGTATCACTCATCTCCACAGGAGCATGAAATTCATGAGTACTACAAAACTGTTTGACCTGACTGACCGCGTGGCGCTAATCACCGGTGGCTCACGGGGGCTGGGCCTGCAGATCGCCAAAGGCTACGGCGCGCACGGCGCAAAGCTTGCGCTCACCGCCCGCAAGGCACACGAGCTCGAGGAGGCAAGGAGCGCGCTCGCCGCGCTGGGCTATGATGTCTTCGTCGTGCCGAGCGACTTGGGCAATCCGGACACGATCGCGCCGATGGTGGACGCAGTCATCGCCCATTTTGGCCGCGTGGACATCCTGATGAACAACGCCGGGGCGTCTTGGGGGGCGCCTGCGGAGGACTATCCGCTGGAGGCGTGGAACAAAATAATTGCAACCAATCTGACCGGTTCGTGGCTGGTGACACAGCAGGTGGGTGCCAAGTCCATGATCCCCAACCGTTGCGGTGCCATCATTAGCGTGGCCTCGGTCGCCGGATTTCGAGGCCAGCTAGGGGGTATGCAGACCATCGCCTACAACACCAGCAAGGGTGGGCTGATCAACTTCACCCGCGCATTGGCTGCGGAGTGGGCAAAGTACAACATTCGGGTCAACGCGCTGGCACCGGGTTTTTTTCCATCCAAAATGAGTGCTGGCGTCCTGCAAGCGATTGAGAAGCAGATCATCGCCATGACGCCGCTCGGACGCCTGGGCGGTGAACAGGATCTGCTTGGCCCGGCGATTTTTCTCGCCTCAGACGCGGCTGCGTACGTGACGGGTCAAATTCTGTCGGTTGACGGTGGCATGACGGCGGTCTAAAGGCGATTGCCAGCGGAAAGACCGCTCCGCAGCCAG
>JAYVUH010000539.1:0-2990 GCA_043788115.1 Burkholderiales bacterium | reverse complement strand
TTGATTTGGCGAAAACCCTTCTGGCTGTACCAGTCGATCGCACGCTTGCCCTCGTCGATGTTTTTGATCGTGATGCCGCCGCTGGCGCGGTACTGGCTGTCGCCTTCAATAAATCCCGTCGCGACGATGTTGGGGCCGATACTACTGCCCGCATCGATGCGCGTTGTAAGTGCGCTCAACGCTTCGTTAACGTTGCCCATGTCACGCAGCGTCGTAACACCACCCGCCACTTGCAACACCGCATCCCACGGGCTGGTGTGGCCGTGCATGTCAAACATCCCCGGCAGCAAGGTGCGACCCGCACCGTCGATCACCGTCGCGTCATCGCGGATAGGCGAATTGCCCGGATACACGGCCGCGATCCTGCCGCGATTGACATACACGTCAGATGGCCCGCGCATTTGTGCGGCTTCCGAATCAAACCAGCGCACATTTCGGAAGACAGTGATGCCTTTCGGCGTCATGGCAAACTTGCCAGCCATCTTTTTAAGCGTGATCGCATCCGCCTCGAGCTGAAGCTTCAGTAGTTCAGCCGCGTTTGACTCCCAACCCTCCTCGATCGAGGAGAATCCCGGCGCGACAACACCCAGCATGCGCGCGGTGGACGGCGTTGCGGTTTTCCACATCCACACGTAGCTTGGCTCCAAGCCAAAACCAGCAACCGCATACAACGTCACCGGCTTCTTCAGCTTGCCACGACTGACGCTCGCATCAAGAATCTTGGAAATAGACAGCCGTCCGCTCGGCAACGCGTCGAGCTTGTTGTCTTTGGCCTTCAACAGCGCACGAACCGTGATGGCGCCGGTTTCCATGCTGCTTTCAACCGGCACGTACATCGACGAGCCCGCACCGGCAACTTCACCCGCGTCGGCCTTGGATTTCCATACCGCTTTACCGTCCTTGCGGCTGAAGGTTTCAGCAATCGGCGCGCCGAAGGTGGACTTGCCCGTGGCACTGAAGGACGTGATCTGTCCGTTCGCGTCGAGCGCGATGTCTTCAAAGATGTCAGGCCCGCGACCGTTATCGCGATACGAGAACTCGGTCTTGATTGCACCGCCGGGCAGCAACTTCACCGTCTGCTTGCCAGCTACCCGTTCCTGGATCGTGATGATGTGGGTGTAGGTTTCCACCTTGACTAGCGGCGCTGCCGAGGCTGCAGTCGCCAACGCGACAAGCATCACGCCGATGAATTTCGCCGACGTTTCAGCCAGAACGGCAGATTTGGTATCTGTCCCACGATTGTTCATTACAGCAATGCGCGATATCATCAATTCACCTCTCCAAAAACCACCTTGGCAATCGCTTAAGACGCCAAGCTAAGTGCGGTGCGGCCGCAACGATAGGTCAAACAGCTAATCCTCAAAGCTTGTACAGGCCGTACATCAGCAACCCCAACGCACAAAACCAGGCGACAGCGAAGGCCGTCATCACGACGAGGCCTTTGCTTTTTACACCAAGCGCGTACGTCTCCAATTGTTTCGCCCAACGCGAGCAACGCTCCAACATTGTGTTCATTGAATAGCCTTTGTGCGTGTTTGTTTTATTGGTACACGTTATGCTAGCGCATGACCGGGTGTCGTGCGAAATTGATACCAATTGGCGATTTAGCTAGCGGCCTCAAACCGCGCCCGCTGGCAGCGGTTATCGACAATCTGCAACCACTGGCGGGTCCGCGTCACCATACTTGGCCCGCACCACTCGAACTGGTTCCGTCGCCGTCACACCGAGTGTCACGACAAACAAATCCGCGTGCTGCGAATCGCACATATTGGCAACCGGCACGCCGCTCAATGCCTTGACGATAAGCGGTACGGTGTTGCTATGCCCGATCACAAGAATCATGCCCTGTTTTTCAGCTCGAGCTGCATTGACGGCAGCGACCGTATCAGTGATGTGCCCGGCCGTATCACCACGCTTGACCGCCAACACGGTCGGCTTGACGCCGATGCGTGCGGCGAGCGGCGCGGCCGTCATCTGTGTACGCTTGAGATGCGTGGTAATGATGCTGCCCACGCGACCGTCGGCCAACGCAACCGCCAGCGCCTCGGCACGTTTTAAGCCCGCCAGCGAGAGCTTGGGATCGACCGGATCGTCATCGCCCTTTTCGGCGTGGCGGACGACGACGACCGTGGACGTGACTACCGACTGCGCGAACACAGGGAACACCGGATCCAGCAACGCAATGACGGCGACCACGCGGATCGACGCTTCTCTGCAGACAGTTGCGACAAATGGGAAGAACATACGAACAGTTGGCGAGATTTTCATTTATTTAAGTTTCCTGATCAATAACTGGCAAGCATTCAGAAAGCGTGGTGCCTGCCGCCTAGGCGTCGGGCACTGGTACCCTACCAAGCACCACCTCGGTTTTCTCAAACAGTAACGGCAGTCCGCCAGTGTGGATAAACAGCACGTTGTCGTCTTGCCGAAACACACCTGCGCGCACCAACCCAATCAAACCTGCCATGGCCTTGCCGGTGTAGGTCGGGTCGAGCGGAACACCTTCGAGTCGAGCCAACATTTGGATGGCCTCGATGGCGTGCTGATTTGGAATTGAATACTTGGGGCGCCAATAATCGCCGTCGGTCTTGATCAAATTACTTGGCACCTCGCGATCGAGACCTAGCAACGCGGCGGTTTCTTGCGCTTCACGATGCACGAGGTGGTCTTGCTGCTTGGGGTCGCGGCTAACGCCGATGCCCGTCACCGGAATTTGCTTGTGCATCGCATGCAAGCCAACAACGAGGCCGGCATGGGTGCCAGAGCTTCCCGAGGCGACAATGATGTGGTCGATTTGCAGCGCCTGCTCGTCAAACTGCGTGAGAATCTCCTGCGCACAGGCGACATAACCCAATGAGCCGATCGGGTTCGACCCGCCGCCGGTGATGATGTACCCCTGCCGCCCCTCAGCCGCGAGTTCAGTCGCGACGGATTGCATCGCCACCGCCATGTCGGTGCCGGCTGGTACCACCGTCAATGCCTCGACACCC
>JAYVUH010000538.1:0-3851 GCA_043788115.1 Burkholderiales bacterium | reverse complement strand
CCCGACCGGCAGGCGCGGGTTGGTATTGCCGATTTGCATCTTTCCGCGTCCGATCCGCTGGGAATTCCGCGATTCCGCATGCCGGCCGATGCGCCGTCACGCTCCACTCTGAAACTAGCTGAGGCGATCCATGTATTCCTCGGCAGCGGTCACGACGACGCGCTGCAGCCGGATATGCGCGCGGTCGATCTTGGCGCAGCACCCGGCGGCTGGACCTGGCAATTGATGCAGCGCGGCGTGCGCGTGACGGCCGTCGATAACGCCGATCTCAAAGGAGACTTGATCGACAATGCGATGGTCAAGCACTTGCGTGAAGATGGCTTTCGCTTTGTGCCCAAGGTGCCAGTCGACTGGCTGGTGTGCGATATGGTTGAGCAGCCCGCACGCATCGCTAAATTAGTCGCCAAGTGGCTGGGCAACGGCTGGGCACGTTACGCGATTTTTAATCTGAAGTTGCCGATGAAAAAACGCAACGAGGAAGTCGAGCGTTGCCGGCAGATCATCGCCGAGGCGTTGGAAGACGCGGGCAAACCGTTGGTCTTGCAGATCCGGCAGCTTTATCATGACCGCGAAGAAGTCACTGGATTCGCCTGCGTGCCGTCACGCAAGGAGCGCTTTGCCCACAATGTCGCCAGTCGTGACGCGCGCCGAACCGTTGCCGCGAAGGCGACACCGCCGAAAGTCAAATCCACTGCGCCGACCCTCGCGCCATCCGCGCCACCCGTGCCAACATCAAGAGCAGGGCTTAAGCTGACGTCCACCCTGCCGCGGGCTGCCGCGTCACCATGGTCGGTGAAGCCTCTGCCAAAGCGGAAGAAATCGAAGTAGCCTTGTCACGACGCTATTTGGCTCGTCGTACGATGGTGTAGAGCGCGAACAGGTTGGTGTTAAGGTCGTTGACCACTTCACCTTTGTCATTCTTGTCCCACCCGAGTGCCGCGCCCATCTGCCGCGCAAACGTGTGGTCTTCGATGTCCAAGGCGATTACTTCGAGTGCGGCGCGTTTGAACTGTTCAGCGCTGAATGGAGAACGTGCATCCGCCTGTGGCGAGAAAGGTTTGTCTGCCGCAGCCTGCTTCGGCGCCAGGTTGTATATCAACATCAGCCCGCCAGGCGCCAACGCGGCGTGTACCGATTTGAGAAACGCATCGTCGCTGACGCCGATGTCGATCAGCTGGTTTTTTGGTGCGCGGCGTTCCGGTTTCAAATAGCCGCGTTTCAGGGTGTTCTTTGAAATGATCAGTTGGTACGGGCCATGACTGCTTACCTTTTCGCTGATCGCCGCCGTCGCCGGCCAGCGACCGTGGACCAGCGCAACGGACCCTGCCGGGCCGCGGTAGACGCTGCGCGCCTGTGCGACCTGACCTTGGTCGGCGGTCTGACTATAGAGGGCCTCAAGATAGCGATCCGGATCGACGCCGACCACCTTCGCACCGATGCTCGCCAATAGCCGCAGGTGACCAATCGATCCATAGCCAAAGTCCATCACGTGCGCGCTGCCCACGCTGGTCAGGCCGTGTTCGCTGGCCAGATCGAGTAGCCGCAGGTATGCCAGCGGCGACCCGTACCTGGTGTAGTAATAGCGGTACTCGTCGAGTTCGATCGTGGCGAGCTTGCTGCGTCGCTCTTCCGGCAGGGCGGCGGCCGCTTCCGGCGAATAAAACTCGCGTGTATTGTCATCCCGGTAGGCGATTCGAGTTGCGACGGTCGGAAGCGCCTCGGTTGCGCGTAGGAACGTGCGCCCCAACTCGGACGCGGCCAGTGCGGACAACGCCGCAGCTTCTTCACCCAATCGTTGTTGCGTGGGTGATCGCGCGATCAGCGGTGCGTTCGGCGCACGCGTGACAACCGCAGGCGGTTCCGCACGACGCGGCCCCTCTGGGGTGCCACACGCGACCATCAACGACGCGACGAGTAGGGTGCCGGCGGTGCGGGCCAAGTCGTGGCTTGGCCGGACGGAACGTGAAGAACGGAAAAAAGACACTGAAGCGACCTCTGTGTGTACGGACGGTTGACCGCTATTGTAAGGTCTGTAAGGTTTGTAAGGTGCGGCGTCGCGCCGCCCAGGTTGCCGGTCGTTTAGGGTGAGTCTGGTTGCTGGGAATGGCAGCTGCGGGCAGAAATACGTACAAGAAGTGCGCGACTGGTGAATAAAAAACGGCGAACAAAAGTTCGCCGTCGTTTGAATTTACTGCCCTCGCTTGCCGCACTATCGTGGCTTCATTTGCACCACCAACCGAACCCCCGGCGAACCTACTTCAGGCGGGTGGCTGTCACCACCAGTGCTTCGCTTGCATTGCTGCCGTTGGCCGCGATTGATTTAGTAGGGCTGTTGGTTGCACTGGTCTTGGCGACGGCGTTGGCGCTGGCAAAGACGGCACTTGCTACCAGAATGAAAATCGAGGCGAGTAACAAGCTGCTGCCGGTGTTGTCTTTGTTGCTGATTGCGTAAGTTGCTTTCATGATTCGGTCCTTTGGGGTTCGTTGGATGATGTTGATGCACGAACTCTAGGACTGGCGAATCAAACCGGCGAGCGGTCTGCGACGAATTGGCGAAAACAGCGTGCGAAGCGGCAATTAGTGACGCCAGCCGGAAAGGCGGCGGCTAACGTTTGACGAAGTTAGACACCTCAAAACTTGCGAGTAACGGCGCGTACTCTTTCCGCCATTGCAGTAGCGCGCCATCCACCGCGCGATCCGCAGCGCTGTCCGCGTCCAGTGCTTTTAGGAAAGCGAGCGCCAGGTCGCGGGTTGCGGCCTTCACCTTGGGATTGAGTTCGATGCCTCCGGTAGCGATGCGGTCAGTAAAGATGCTGTGCGAGCCGCCCTTGAAGACGGCAAGCGTCTTGCCCGGTTGGCCGCGAGTACCCATCGCCTGATACAGCGCCACACGATCAGCCACGCCCGAACGGTATCCGGGGATGGCGATGTCATCGTCAGTCGCGGTAATGTGAAGCGTCGGGATATCAATGCGGCCAACGATGTCCTTCGGATCACCCGCGCCGTAAAAGGGCGGTGCTGAAAGCAGGATCGCAGCAACAATCCGGTTGTCTCGCAGCGCGATGGTCTTGCCGTCGCGCTCAACGACGGCCCCCGCAGCAAGCATCGAGGTATTGGCACCGTAAGAATGTCCTGCGGCAACAATTCGTCGCGCGTCGATATTGGTGCCAGCCGCACTTGCCAGTAGCTGGTCGAGTGCAAAACTCAGATCGCGCACGCGGTCAATCGCCTCGCCGTCCTGCGCCGCGCCGCTCAAGCGTGACAACAGACCGAACGGGTTGCCGAACCACAGTTGGCGGTCGCTGCCAACGTGCTGTAGGTGCAGGCTGGCGTATCCGTTCGCGGCGAAGTTGCGTCCGAGATACTTGTAGCCGTCGCGTGATCCACCGATGCCGTGCGAGAACACCACGAGTGGAATTTGCCTTTGTGATGACACGATACCAGTCGGCAAATAGAGTCGGGCCGGAACCGTCCTATTGCGCGCCGTATCGCGCCATTCGACATTCTCAGCAGTGTAGCTGCCGACGTCGGGCATGAGTTTGGCATCGGTTAGGGCCGCTTCGCGCGCGACAGCGTTGGTCGTCGGCACGTTGGCCGATAGCGTGCAGCCCGAGACAGTCAGCGAGCTGGCCAAAGCAACGAGGAATGTTTTCTTGGTGATCAAACTTTCTTTGCTGAGCAGTGATTGGGTCGAATGGTGTAGATGCGGCCGCCCGATCCCGCTTCAAGACGTCGCTTGACGCCGTAGTGCCTTATTCAGGCGTCTCGACTGCATAACCACGCTTCTTGAGTTGGGCGAGGTACCCGGCAGGGGACAGCAGTTGGTTCATCGGTAACACGGCTACCGTCAC
>JAYVUH010000537.1:0-2193 GCA_043788115.1 Burkholderiales bacterium | reverse complement strand
CGCGCGCAGGCGCGACATTGGTACGCGTTGCTCGGTGCGATCACCGGCCGGAATCACCACGGCGGGTGCCGCCGCTTTCACCAATACAGCTGCGGGTGTGGGTGCTGCAACGGTCGCAGGTGCCGCGATCTTGTTGACGACATCTTCCTTCGTCACGCGTCCGCCACGGCCGGTGCCGGTCACGTCGGTGACGTTGTTCTCGGCCGCGATCTTGGCCGCAGCCGGGCTCATGGTCGGCGCGCTAGCAGCGACTGCGGGCGTCGCAGCGGCCTGCGCCGTTTCTGGCGCGGCGGGTGCCGCGCTTGCCGTCGCCGAGGTATCGATCATCGCGATCACTTCACCGGACAGCACCGTGCTGCCGTCGGCCTTAAGCACCTTGACGATCACGCCATCGGCGGGCGCGGGCAACTCCATCACCACCTTGTCGGTTTCGACATCGATGAGGTTCTCATCGCGCTTGACCACCTGACCCTCTTTTTTGTGCCATGAGACCAGCGTCGCATCGGCGACGGATTCAGAAAGCTGCGGAACTTTGACTTCGATTTGCATGTTAATTCCTCACGTTTGCGTAGACATGGACGACGTCTACGCGCTGATTCACAATTGATTGATGATGGCGCTGCCTAGCTATTTTTTCAATGGTGCGACCACCGCGCGGAGCGCAGTGTCGACCAATTCTTTTTGCTGTTCGTTGTGCTTAGAAAGATAGCCGACCGCTGGTGACGCTGAGGAAGTGCGGCCCGCGTATCCGAGTACTTGATCGGCGCGCAAGTGGCGCAACAGATAGTGCTGGATGCGATGCCACGCACCTTGATTTTCCGGCTCTTCCTGCGCCCAGATGATCGATTTGGCATTCGGGTAGAGATCGACTTGGGACTTGAACTCTTCGTGCGGGAAAGGATACAACTGCTCGACACGGATCACGGCAATATCCTCGATACCACGCTTGCTACGCTCGGCGACGAGATCGTAGTAAACCTTACCGCAGCAGGCGATGATGCGCTTCACTTTCTTGGCCGCCAGCTTCTCGCCGGGTTGATCGACGTGACCGATGACGACTTCGAACTTGCCGGTCGCCAAGTCTTCCAGCGGCGAGGTCGCTTCCTTCTTGCGCAACAGCGACTTCGGCATCATCACGATCAGCGGTTTGCGCGCTGGCCGAATGGCTTGACGACGAATCATGTGGAAGAGTTGCGACGCGTTCGAGGGCACCACCACTTGGATATTGTGTTCCGCGCACAGTTGCAAATAGCGCTCCAAACGTGCGGATGAGTGCTCCGGACCCTGACCTTCATACCCATGCGGCAAGAACAGCGACAGACCGCAGAGACGTGCCCATTTCGCTTCGCCCGAGGAGATGAACTGGTCGATCACGACCTGCGCCCCGTTGGCAAAATCGCCGAACTGCGCTTCCCAGATCACCAACTCGAATGGCTGTGCGCTGGCGTAGCCATACTCGAAACCGAGCACGGCCTCTTCAGAGAGCAAGGAATCAATCACTAGGAAATTTGCCTGCTTCTCGGCGATATTTTGCAGCGGCATGTAGATACCAGAATCCCACTTCTCACGGTTCTGGTCATGTAACACCACGTGGCGATGCGCAAAAGTGCCACGTCCACAATCTTGACCGCTCATGCGCACTGGGACGCCCTTGGCGACTAGAGATGCGTAGGCCAGGTTCTCGGCCATTCCCCAGTCGACCGGCAACTCGCCCTTGCCCATTTTGCGGCGCGATTCGAGAAGCTTCTCGACCGACATATGGCACTTAAAATCCGACGGTGTCTGCGTGAGACGCTCGGCGTACAAGCGCATGGTGTCGATTGGCACGCGCGTGTCGGCTGGTGCACGCCATCCCTGACCAATATACGGTGCCCAATCAACTGCGAGCGGCGGCTTGATTCCGTAAAGAATCTTGGTGTTGGTGCTTTTGCCGGCGTCGAGCCGCGCGCGAATATTGGTTACCAAGTCATCGCCATGACCCACTGCCGTCGTGCCATCGGCGGCAAGGCGATCTGCGTAAAGTTTGCGGGTACCGGGATGCTGCGCAATTTTCTTGTACATCAATGGCTGGGTGACAAATGGCTCGTCTTGCTCATTGTGCCCAAGTGTCCGGAAGCAGACCATGTCGATGACGACATCTCGACCGAATTTCATGCGGTATTCAAAGGCGATGCGACCGACCAGCAGCACCGA
>JAYVUH010000536.1:0-4089 GCA_043788115.1 Burkholderiales bacterium | reverse complement strand
CGTTGATCGACGTGGTGATGATTTCGAACCTGCTCATCATGGTGATCGTCGGTGGCTATGAGACATTCGTTTCACGCCTGAGTTTGCAGAATCATCCCGATCAGCCGGAATGGCTTTCGCATGTGAATGCGTCGGTGCTGAAGGTCAAGCTCGCCACCGCCATCATCGGCATCTCATCGATCCATCTGTTGAAGACATTCATCAGCGCGGAAAGGTACGACGAAAAGGTTCTGCTTTGGCAGACACTCATTCATATGTCCTTCCTGTTTTCCGCGATGGCGATCGCGGCGTGTGATCGCATCATGCCGCAACCGGCCAAACACACTGGCGCACACAGTAAGGAGTAGCGCGATGCCCACCGTCATCAAGCAGCAAGACTTCATTGCCTCAGTTGCTGACGCGTTTCAGTTCATCAGCTACTACCATCCGGTTGACTACATCAAGGCGCTGCATGAGGCCTATCTCAAGGAAGAATCCGCGGCCGCCAAGGATGCGATGGCGCAGATTCTGATCAATTCGCGCATGGCGGCCGAAGGTCATCGGCCGATCTGTCAGGACACTGGCATTTGCATCGCGTTCGTGCGGGTGGGAATGGATGTGCGGTGGGACAGAAACGGCGACGCACCGCTCTCGCTCGAGCAGATGGTGAATGAAGGCGTTCGCCGCGCTTATACCGATGTCAACAATCCGCTGCGCGGCTCGATGCTGGTTGATCCCGACGGCAAGCGCAAAAACACCATGGACAATACGCCGGGCGTGACGCACGTCGAACTCGTGCCCGGCGACAAGGTTGAGGTGATCGTCGCCGCCAAAGGCGGTGGCTCGGAGAACAAATCAAAATTCGCCATGCTGCTGCCCAACGACAACATCGTTGACTGGGTACTGTCAGTCGTCCCGACCATGGGCGCGGATTGGTGTCCGCCGGGCATGCTGTCGCTAGGCATCGGTGGTTCGCCCGAGAAGGCCATGCTGATGGCAAAGTGGGCGATGATGGAGCCGATGAATATCCACGAGCTACAAGCACGCGGCCCCTCAAATCGTGCCGAGGAATTGCGACTTGAGTTGTTTGAAAAGGTCAACGCGCTGGGTATCGGCGCGCAGGGGCTGGGTGGGCTGGCAACGGTGCTCGATGTAAAGGTGGTTGACTACCCAACGCACGCCGCATCCAAACCCGTCGCGCTGTTACCTAACTGCGCGGCCACCCGACACGCGCATTTCACCCTAGACGGCTCGGGACCCGCAACGTTGTCGCCGCCATCGCTCGACGACTGGCCGAAACTCACGCTGGATTTCTCAACGTCCAAGCGCGTCAACATCGACGGCATCAGCAAAGCCGAACTTGGTCAGTTGAAATCGGGAGATCGCGTATTGCTCACCGGCAAGATCCTCACCGGTCGCGACGCCGCCCACCGACGCTTGGTCGAAATGATGAATCGCGGTGAAAAACTGCCGGTTGATTTCACCGATCGGATCATCTACTACGTTGGACCAGTCAATCCCGTTCGCGACGAAGTGGTTGGACCAGCCGGGCCGACCACTGCGTCGAGGATGGACAAGTTCACCGCCGACATGCTGGAGAAGACTGGATTGATCGGCATGATTGGCAAGTCCGAGCGCGGCACGGCGACCATCGACAACATCAAGAAAAACGGTGCGACCTACTTCATCGCGGTTGGCGGTGCAGCCTATCTCGTCTCCAAGGCGATCAAGGCATCACGTTTGGTCGCGTTTGGCGATCTCGGCATGGAAGCGATCTACGAATTCGATGTCAAAGATATGCCGGTGATTGTTGCCGTCGATTCCACCGGTACGGCGGTACACCGGACCGGCCCGCAGGAATGGCGCAGCAGGATCGGGAAGATTCCAGTGGTGGTTGTTTGAACCAAACACAGATCGCCGCCTGCCGGTGACAGTGTCCTCCTCGGTGCAATCGGGCAATGCCCAACGATTGACCACCATCTAGCAGCAGAATGCCCGCACAATCGCCAAGACTGTCAGAAATCGCACCGAAGGTAGCCGTCATCGACGGCTCCACGGGCTTCCGGCTGGCCATCGCCTCAATGATCCGGCAACACTTTCCGAGCGCCGCGATCGAGGACGTCGATCCATTTTCGCAGACCATGCGCGGTGCCGGGTTCGCATTTGGTGGCCCTGCCGACGCCATCGTGTTGGGCGGTATCGGCACCGAAAATGAGGCAAATGACGCACTCGGGCGACTGCGTGGCCGCCCAAACTGCCCGCCGATTGTCATGCTTGTCGCTGCGGACCTAATGGCACTGCGCGAATCCTTACTGCTGGCCGGCGCGTTTGCCGTACTGCGCAAGGACGCTCTTTCGCGCCAACGCCTGTGTGACGTGTTGTATCGCATGATTGCGCCGGGCGACGACATCACTAGCGACAACACCGGCGAAGCCAAATCGCCCCCCGGTGCACCGGCTGGCAATTCAGCTGCCACGCAATCGTCCTTTGGGACGTTCTACTTTGTTGAGGACGGCGCGCGCATCGGTGTGGATATCGATGGCTACCGCTGTTTGTCCCACCTCGCAAGCGGAAAGATGGCGCAGGTCTTCTTTGCCGAAAAAGTCGAAACCGGCAGCAAAGCGGCAATCAAACTACTCACCGCCACGCCGCTGCATAACACGCGCGGCATCGCTGACTTAAGTGACATATCGCGGCGGCTGCGGCGGCTGCGCGGAACGTTTGTCGTGGACGAATTCGATTCCGGCGTTGCGGGGTCCTTTCCCTACGTGGTGCTGGAGTTTCTCTCACAGGGTGATCTGCGCCACAGATTACAGACGCCGTTTTCCGTTGCAACCACAATCCAAACCATGCATCGCCTGATGGACGCTCTCGATGCTCTACATCGACAGGGTCTGTGTCACGCAGACTTGAAACCGGAGAGCGTGTTTTTCCGGGCTGACGATAGCGTGGTGTTGATCGACTTCAATATTTCGACCGTGTTCGGTCGTCCGGTTCGCAGTAGCGATGTGGGCGACGCACTGGGTACACCGACGTACATGAGTCCGGAGCAAGGCGCTGGACATCCCGTCGATGCGCGCAGCGATCTTTACTCGGCCGGCATCATGTTTTTTGAAATGCTGGCCTGCGTAGCGCCGTTCACGGCTGACACTGCCGCGCAAACCATCTTCCTTCACCTGCACGATGAAGTTCCGCTATTACCGCGAAAACTGCGCCATCTGCAGCCGGTTGTCGACCGGTTGTTGGCCAAGTCGCCGGCGGAGCGCCACCAGAGCGCAGCCGAAGTCGCTGCCGCACTTTCAGTCTTCGACGAACATGCCCAATAGCAACCCATCCAGACACCGAATTGTGACGCCTTGCTGATGACGAATTCCGCGCTTAAACCTGCCTTAACGGCGTCTGCAGATTCACTGTTCCTCGCCCGCGCAGTCAACGGCACCGCCAACGAGCCACTGCTGATTCTGGCCGCCGATGCGGCCGACGCTGAGCGTATCGCCACTGAAATCCTGTGGTTCGCACCGTCTCTCCGCGTGTGCCGGCTGCCCGATTGGGAAACCCTGCCCTACGACCATTTTTCGCCGCACCCGGATCTGGTCTCGGAACGCATTTCCACTCTCTATCGTTTTTCCCGCGGCGATTTCGATATCGGCATCGTACCCGTTACCACCGCAATGTCGCGCCTTGCGCCTCGCGAATACCTAGCGGGCCGCGCGTTCTTCCTGCGCGTAAAGACACCTCTCGACCTCGAGCGATTCCGCAACGATCTGAGCTTCGCCGGGTACGCGTCAGTCAAGCAGGTGATGGCACCGGGCGAGTATGCGATCCGCGGTGGACTCATCGATCTTTTTCCGATGGGCTCCACCGTTCCCTACCGAATTGATCTGTTCGGTGACGAGATTGAAGCGATCCGTACGTTTGACGTCGACACCCAGCGCAGCATCTACCCTGTCAACGAAATCCGCCTGCTTCCCGCGCGCGAATTCCCGCTGGATAAAGAAGGGCAGCATCAGTTTCGGGAGCAATTTCGTGATCGCTTTGAGGGCGACCCATCGAAGTCACGCATGTACAAGGACGTGTCGTCGGGCATGGCGCCGAACGGTATCGAGTACT
>JAYVUH010000535.1:0-2110 GCA_043788115.1 Burkholderiales bacterium | reverse complement strand
GGCGTGCCGAAAATGGATCTGTGGTTCTTCATCGCGCCAATTGGTTCAGGCGTGTTCGGCGTCGCGGCTGGTCTGAGCGTCATGGTTGTGGTCAGCTTGGTCACCAAAGCGCCAGCCCAAGACGTGCAGGATCTGGTTGAGCAAGTACGTTACCCGTCCATCAAGGGCGACAAGATGAATGCTGCCGGCGCGATGGGCTAACGTCTGACAGAACGTCACTGAAGCCCGCGCTGTCAAAGGCAGCGCGGGCTTTTGTTTGAACCCTTTGGAGTAAATGTTTCAATGGATGTCGTTTTTCTACTGAAGATCATTAAGACCTTGGCGGAAGTCGCGGGGTTTGCGCTGGTCGGTCAAAGGCTTGTCTACTTATTCGCGGTATCAACCGCGAGCAGAATTTTGTCTATGTTATTTTTCGGATCGTCACCAGTCCCGCGACAAAATTGGCGCGCTTCCTTACCCCGCGCTTCATCCGCGACCACACCATGCCGTTAGTGGCGTTCGCATTGGTATTTTGGGTGTGGGTGGCGACCATAATCGGTCTGGTGTATCTGCGTATTCAGGCCTAGCCTGATTCATTGTGGCGTGGTGGCCGGTGCGATAATAGCGGCATGACCATTCTGTTTCGATATTTGGCTCGGGAAATCGCCGTGGCAACGACGTTTCTGTTGCTGGCGCTGCTCGCTCTGTTCGCTTTGTTTGATCTGATCCGCGAGCTTGGTGCGCTTGACAAGGGCGGCTACGGTTTGGTGTCAGTATTTGCCTACGTCACGCTCTCGCAACCCTCCCACGTTGTTGTCGTCTTTCCGGTCGCCGCGCTGCTCGGGACGCTGTTTGCCGTATCGAGATTGTCAGTCCAATCAGAATTGACTGTGATGCGAGCATCGGGCTTGTCGCTGACCAAATTGGCGCTTCTGGCTGCTGCAATCGGTGTCGTTTTCTCTGGCGTTATCTTTGTGTTTGGTGAGTTCGTTGCGCCTGCCGCCCAAGAGACCGCGAAGAAGATGCGGTTGGCGGCGACCTCAAACGTCGTGGCCCGCCAATTTAGATCCGGCTTTTGGGTGAAGGATGAACGATCGTTTGTGAACATCCAGGACGTCACACCTGAAACCGAACTGATCAGCATGCGCATCTTTGAGTTTGACGAGCAATATCGATTGCAGTCGATCCGACTCGCGGAACGCGGTAGATACACCGAGAACAATCGCTGGACGCTCACCAATGTTGAGCAAACGACATTTCTTGGCCAAGAGGCAAAGGGTTACGCCAAGATTGCGAAATTGCCAAGCGCAGAATGGGTTTCGGCGATCACACCCGACCTGCTGTCCGTGCTGCGGGTGAAGCCGCAAGAGATGTCAATCTCGAACCTCAATGCGTTCATTCAGCACCTACGCGAGAACAAGCAAAACAGTACCCGCTATGAGGTCGCCTTTTGGAACAAGGTGCTCCAGCCGGTCGGCGTGATCGTCATGATGCTTCTGGCGATCCCGTTTGCCATTCAGTCCAACCGTGGCGCGGGCGCGGGGGCGATGCTGGTGCTGGGTACCATGATCGGCATCGGCGCCTATTTTCTCAATCAATTGGCCGGACACCTGACCGTGCTGAACGACTGGCCGCCGGCGTTGAGCGCCGCGCTTCCATTGGTCGTATTTTTTGCGATTGCGTCGGCGTTGCTGTTCGCAAAAGAATTCCCGCGTCGATTGTTTGGTTAGCAGCGGGTGCCGGATTTTGGCTGGCTGGGCGCATCTTCAAGGCGCGTTCCCGCAAGGCGGTCGTGCAAAAATTGTTGTTGCTGATCAAATCTGCCGTACAACAGATTGGCTGCGAGGGGCAAGAAAAACCACATCGTGATGACGGGGCTGATGCGCGAAGGAAAGAAGAGCAACAACATCGCGGCGCATGCCGGACCGAAGAACAACAGCGCGCAGGCGTACCGCCAAATCGCGTGGCCCCAACTGAGTCGTTTGCCCGCCGACGTCACGACCCGGAAGCGCCATGTTTTCATCGGTAGCGTTTGGCCATTCTGTTTCCACTGCCAGCTGAAATACGTTGCGGTTACGACGACTAGGTATGCCTGAAATAGTGCCTGGGGAACCCCGGAAAGGGTGAGTCC